>CAVHRL010000055.1:0-14124 GCA_963638375.1 Lachnospiraceae bacterium | reverse complement strand
CTCCAGGATAAAGTTTTCTACCTCTACGATTTTCTTTCATACCATTGACTAAAACTTCATTTTCAATTAAATAAAACTTTGCTTCACCACCAGTTGAAATAATATTTGCCATTTTTAAAAACTGATCTAATTTAATATATTCACTATTTAATTTATCCATGAAAACTCCTTTAAAATATGCATGAAAAAAACCTTATAAATTATAACATAAAAGCTTTAAAAAATCCTTTATTTATCATGATTTCTAAAACTTTTAAGAATAACTTTTTAAGGTTTTAATTTGACAAAAAATTAATTGTAAGTTCTAACTGGTAAAACAAGTTGAATGACATTATTATCATCCATATTTTTAAGTACAAATGGTTTCATTTCTCCAGTAAATTCAATTGTGATTTGATCACCTTTTAATACCTTTGCGGCATCCATTACATAGTTACCTGAGAAAGAAATATTAAGAGGTTCACCACTCCAAGTTCCATTTAATACTTCTCTAGATTCTCCAATTTCTTGAGATTTATTTGTTAATACGATTTCATCCGTTGAGCACTGCAATTTATTGATTGTCATATTATCATTTTTAATAAAAGTCGTTCTATCAATTGCCTTGATAAGATCTTGACGATTCATAACTAATTGATAAGAAAATTCACTAGGAATCAAACGATCAGTTTCAGGATAACCTCCATCTAATAGACGAGATTGTAAGATCATATCATCAATCACAAATTGAACTTTTTTATCATTTTGTGAAATCTTAATTGTTCCATTGTTATTTAACATTGTAGATTTAACTTCATTTAAAGATTTAGATGGAATTGTAATGTTAAAAGATAAATCAGAATCTAAATTAATCATTTTTTTAGCTAATCTATATGAATCTGTAGCAGTTACAATTAAAGAATGATTATCTAATTTAAAATTAACACCAGTTAAGACAGGTCTTGTTTCTTTAATACTTGCTGCGAATGAAGTTTCTTCAATTACCTCAGTTAGTAAAGATTGTTCCATTTCAATGAAATCTGAAGGCATTGTAAAGTCAATTGTAGGATAATCGTAAGAATTCATACCATTGATCTTAAATACTGCAGAATTACCTGAAAAACGAGTTAAAGAACCATCAATAATTTCTACTTGAACAGATTCACTATCAATCTTTTTAACAATATCTAATAAATACTTAGATTCAATTAAGATAGCACCTTCTTCAGAAATAACTAAATTATTATCTTCATTCTTATGAATTGTCTTTTGAATAGAAATATCAGAATCACTACCTGTAATAATCAATGTATCATTTTTAGCTTCTACTTTAATACCTCTTAAAGATGGTTGTGGTGAATTTGAAAATACCGCATGAGATACAATGCTTAATGCATTTGATAATTCATTTTTATTGATTACGAAGTTCATGTGACTTCCTCCTTTTATATATATTTATTTAAGTATAGTTATTGTTATTAAGATTGTGGATATTGTGGAAAACTCTAAATATTCGCATAATAACAATATAATTTTATCATTTTAGAGTGTTGATATAAAGTGGATAAAATTGTTGATAACTAAGATAATTGTTTTTCAATTTCACTCACTGCATTCTTAAATGCTTCATCTTTTGTAATTTGTTTTTCTACTTTTGTACAAGCAGATATGATTGTTGAATGATCTCTACCACCAAATTCATCACCAATCTTAATATATGGGATATCTAATAACTTTCTACAAAGATAAATGGATATTTGACGTGCATTAGATATATTTTTTGTTCGTGTTTTAGATGTAATTTGTTGGCGTGTTAAACCGTAATAATCCGCAACAACTTTGATGATTTTTTTAGGAGATAATCCTGTTTTATCCGATACAACAGCTTGATTTTTTAATGCGTTCATTACAGTTTCAAACTTTATACATCCACCATCAGGTTGAAATTCAATTGCGTAGAATAATACACGATTCCAAGCGCCTTCTAAATCTCTTACATTCCCTGAAAAATTAGAAGCAATATACGCTAAACCTTCTTGATCAACATCATCAATTCCATATCCATTTTGTTTGATCTTACTTTGTAAAATAGCTAAAGAAGTTTCAAATTCAGGGGAATCAATACCAACAGATAATCCAGAAGAGAATCTAGAAATTAAACGATCTTCTAATCCTTTAATTTCACGTGGTTGTCTATCTGAAGCAATACAAACTTGTTTTTTATTATTTACGAGTTCGTTATAGATAGTAAAGAATATTTCATGTGATTTTTCTTTTCCAGCTAAAAATTGAATATCATCTACCAATAATAGATCAACGTTATACATATAATGTTTAAACTCTTCAATACGATTATCTCGAATCGCATTTACTACGGTTTCAACAAACTTTAATGATTCTGTATAATACACTTTTTTTGTAGGATCATTACTTTGTACGTAATTGGCAATAGACATTAATAAATGAGTCTTTCCTAATCCAGAATTACCATAAATAAATAATGGGTTAAAGAACTTACCAGGATTCAAAGCACAGGCTAAAGAAGCAGCTTGAGATTCTTTATTACAATCACCTACGATAAAGTTATCAAATGTACGATCTTTTTGAATCGGCATAGATTGAAAATCAAAATCATTAAATGAATTGATTGGTGTATTAATAATTTTTTCTGTAGGTAGCTCATTTTCTTGATAAACTTCAATCAAAATACGATGATCAAGTTCTAATATATTCACAAAACAGTCAGAAATAATATCAGATTGGCTTTGTAAGATTTGTTTATTTACAATGTTAGGTGATATTAAAATAGCTTTATCTTCTGTTAATTCATATAATGAACAAGGTTTATAAAAGTTATTTATTAATTGCGTATCTATATTTTCATTAGTATGCATGTATTCTAAAACTTTATTCCACACATCTAAAAGATACTGGTCTTTAGATAATTTCATTTTATACTCCAATTTATAATTTAGTGCTCATATATTTTATGTCTATTATTGTGGAAAATCTATGTATTTTTGTGGATAAAAAAGTTATCCACAATTATATAAACTTTAAATAAAAGCATAAATATCATATTTTTCATATTTTTCCACACTTTTCCACAAATTTTAAAAGTTGATAAATAGTGGAAAACTTATAAACAATGTGGAAAAGTATTAATTTTGTGGAAAAGTATATAAATCTAAATTAGAAACACACAAATATCAACAATCAGAAAAAAGCATAAATATCAATAAATAGGAGTTTTCCACAACTTTCCACAATTGTGGAAAAGTGAAACTTTTTAATTGTTTATAAAATGTGGATAATTGTTCATAAATGAAACAAATAAAAATAAAAAACATGATAATTATCAACAAAATAAGCATATTTTTCAACAAAAAAAGAATAGTCATTTGACTATTCTCATTCTGCAACTGTATCTTCTGTATTTTCTTCTACAGTTTCTTCAGGATCTGGGACATATTTGATAACTAAATGTCTATTAGAACCTTCACCTTCAGATTCTGTACTGATGTTATGCCAATCATTCAATGTTTGGTGGATAACTTTACGTTCATCATTTGGCATTGGATCAAGTTCAACATTTACATGTGACTTTTGAACTTGCTTGGCAATTCTTTTACCCATAGATCTTAATTTATAGTAACGATCATCTTTATAGTGATTAACATCAATTAATACATCAATTCTCTTTTTAAATTCAGCGTTAACTGCTGCTCTTACTACAGTATTGAAAGCAGATAATGTTTTACCCATCTTACCAATTAATACCGCATTGTTATCAGCGTTTAGATTAATGATGAAACCATCATTCTTTTCTTCTAGAGCTACTTCAATATCTAGATCAATTCCTGTAAAGAAATCTCCTAGGTAATCAAAGATAAATTCTTTTACATCTTCTAATGTGAATACGTTGGCAGTAATAGATTTACCAATTCCAAGTACACCATCATTTTCTTCAGTAATCGTATAAGATAATTCTTCAACAGAACATCCTTTATCAATAGAAGCATTTTCTAACAATTCTTCAATCGTTTTAGCAGTATAGGAAGTCATTATCTTGCTCCTTTCTTTTCAGCATTTTGTTTATCAATAACTTTTTGAACAACTAATGTCTTAACAATATTTACAAGTGAGTTGATAGCCCAATAGAGAGCCATAGCACTTGGCCACATTAAACCAAACATTAAGATCATTGCCATCATATAAATCTGCATGAATTTCATAGATTTATTATCAGAAACTTCTGGCTTTCTATGATGTTTAGCAGCTTCTGCTTCCGCCTTCTTCTTTTGGATGATTTGTGGAAGCTTCATTGACATGAATTGACAAGCAGCCATGAAAATAAAGAGTACTAAGTACATCCATCCAACTGTATCACCACTTAATGCACCCTTGATACCTGTTAGTGGTGTAGAATCCATTTTCATTCCTAAGAATTGACCTGTTTGAACAGCTTCACTTCTTTGAACAGCCATATACATAGCCATCAAGATAGGAAATTGAATAAATGTAACTAATAATGTACCTGTTGGTGAGATATTATATTTTTTATATAGAGCTTGCATTTCAGCAGCTTGACGCATCTTAGATGTGTCATCATCTCTACCTTCATATTTACGTTGAATCTTTTCTAATTCTGGTTGAATCAATTGCATTTGTTGTGTTGCGATAGTTGATTTATATGTAACTAATGCAACGATACCATTAACTAAGATTGTAATGACAATGATTGCTCCACCAACTGAAATCTTTGGTGCGAGTAAATTGATCAACTTACTTAATGGATAAACAAAGATTGCACTGAACCAGTTTTCATCAGCCATAATGCTTGAAAATGTAGTTTCATTTGTGATTAAAATTACGTTGTTATTTGCATCTCTTGGAACAGTACAGCCTACTGTCATAACCACAAATAACATTAAGCACGACCATTTCAATATTTTTTTCATGCGGGGACTAAATTTCATTACCCTTCTCCTTAATTGTCTAACTACAACATTGTAGCTTTATTAAACAGTTTTTCCAAGTTCTTTTTGTTCGTTGCATAGTTGTTATCTTTATATCCAAATCGAACAATAATGATGGCATCAAATTTACATGTATCAAAATCAATTAATTCTTCACACATCATACGAACTTGTCGTTTTAATTTGTTTCTTTCAACCGCATTACCAATCTTCTTAGAAAGTGTAATACCAATACGATTCATATTTTCTTTTTTAGGAAGATAATATAATGCAAATTGTCCATTTGTAACTTTCCTTCCAGTATGAATTAATTTCTGGAATTCTTGAGATTTTCTGACACGATTAATTTTTTTCATATCAAAAAGTAAAAAAAACCACCAATCGGCGGTTTTAAGCAGATAAGACCTTTCTTCCCTTAGCACGTCTTCTTGCAAGGACCTTACGTCCGCCGACTGTTGCCATACGGGCCCTAAAGCCATGAGTGGCTTTGTTCTTTTTCTTGCTTGGTTGGTATGTTCTCTTCATTCATGCCACCTCCATTCATAAACTTTTCTACATGTTATAGAAAACAAACGCTATAAAATAATATCTTTTGGATAGTAAATTGTCAATAAACATCACAAAAAAAGACAATTCATTTCAGAAACTTTTTCAAATTTCAGAAATAATATGTCTTTTCTATAAAAATGCTATTTTTGAATACCGTAATATTCTTCAAATGTATAATTAGGATCATTTAATTCTTGACCCTTATTATATATAGCGTTTGCGACATCCACACCTACATAACGATAATGATATGGTGTAAACGCAACACCAGTAATACTTTCCTTTCCTTCCGGATATCTTTGAATAAATCCATATTCATGTGCGTGTTGATATAACCATTGTCCAGCAGCAGTTTCTTGGAAAGCAGTTGTATTATTGATATTTGTAGGATCATCTGTAAAATCTAATGCAAGACCAGTTTGATGTTCATTACATCCCGCAATATATCCATTTGCCTTGGCATATTCTTCACCATTCAACGCTATGATATCTAATGCCTTTTCTTCAATTTCTTGATAAGACATATAACCACTTGTGACAGTTAATGAAATACCTTCAGCTTCCGCAGCAGCTTTCATTTGTTTTGCCATTTCACCAGCTTCCGCATTCACTTGAATAACATCCGTTGTACTATTTAAATAAGGTGTCGCTAGATTTTGAGGAACAAAATCTTTTGATAAAGCGTGTGTAGAATCAACCAATACCTGCATTGAATTGGTATCTAATAATTCATCAGGTAATTTATTCGTATCTTCCGCACTACTGTCTTCTGGTGATAAAGTAGGAACCAAAGTAGGTTGTGCTGCCTTATGAATTGCTTCTCTATTTTTATAAGCATACATACTGACTAACAATAGAACGAGTGAAATCACTAATAATATAGAGATAATGATAACAATCGTCGTTTTCTTTTTTGGTTTCTTTTTCTTTTTTTCTTTTTCTTCTAATTCTTCATAGATTTTTAAATCAGCAGCAGTTTCTTCAAGTTTTCTAAAAACATCGTCTACTTTTTTTTCTTCTAATAATTCTGGTGAATCAGAAATATTATCAAATAAAGTACTCGTTTCAGAAACAATTTTGTCACTGCTTGTACCATTTTCTAATTCATAATCTATATCTTCAGGAAAAGTACTTGTTTTACTTTCTAATTTTATATCTTCTAATTCTTTTTCAAATGTATCTTTATTCATAAATCTATTTTAAATGGAATTAGTAAAAAAGAAAAATTATTTCACAATATTTTCAGATAATAGGATTTAGAAATTTTAATTTTTGATCTAAAAATGATAGTATTTTAATGTATTTGAGAGGTATGCTATGCAGATTATTATCTATTTAATATTAATTTTATTGATTGTAAGAATGTTCTTGATGTCTAAAAGAACAAAGAAAAGTAAAAAGTTGATTGATGTTGTAAATTCTATTGGTGATAAAGATGAATTCTTTCATAACATGGAAGAATTTGAAGAAACAATGAAAGATGATGAAGAATTCTTAAATAAAGGAAGAGTTATTAAATTATGGGGTTATGCATTTCATAATGAATTTTTAGATTTTGAAAATGTTTTGAATTCTATTAATGTTGATAAATTAATGATACATAATAAAAATGGGACAGTTTCTATTAATGAAAATGAAGATGCATTTTTTTATCTATATTTAGGAATTCCAAATATCTTAGAAAAAGATGGAATGCCTTTATATCGTAGACAATTAAAAGAAAAGATGGATCAATATAGTGATGTCTTAAAAAATCAATTAGTGAAAGAATTAGGTGAAGAAGTTAATAAATTCTATGAAAATGAAGATGATAAAGGACTAAACTTTTATGAAGATCTTTTATCTGGTAACTATAGTCAATACCAATATTCTAAATCTTTAATTGGTATTTATAAATCCATCGCAAACGCAACTGCCGCTTATCTTTATAAAGAACAAGGCAATACTGAAAAGTATGATGAATGTAAGCCAATGTTAGAAAATTTCGCAAAGAGTGGAATTGGTGAAAGATGGATCAAACAACTTGGTTTAGAAGTTGAAAAACCGGTAGAAGAAGAAACAATTGAAGTTTCAAGTGATGAAGAAGAGGATACAGAGGAATGAAATTAATTGTTGGATTAGGAAATCCTGGAAAAGAATATGAGAAAACAAGACATAATTCTGGCTTCATGGCTATGGATTATCTCTCAGATAAATGTAATACAACACTTAATACAAAAAAGTGGAACGCAAATATTGCCTCAGTCAAAATTAATGGGGAATCAGTTCTATTAATGAAACCATTAACATATATGAATGAATCAGGAAATGCGGTGATTCAAGCTGTTAACTATTATCACATTGATCCACAAGATATCTTGATTATGCATGATGATATGGATATTCCAACAGGATCTGTAAGAATTAGAAAAAATGGTTCTGCAGGTGGACAAAAGGGAATGAAATCGATTATCAATCATTTAGGTACTAGTGAAATCGCTAGAATCAGAATTGGAGTAGGTCATTCTAGTAGAGGTAATCATGAATTGGTTCCTGATTGGGTACTTTCACCTGTTCCTAAAGCAGAAAAAGAAGATTTTGAATTTGCGTTAAAAGATAGCGCAGAAGCTGCTTATGCATGGGTAAGTGAACCTATGGATAAAGTTATGAATCAATACAATATAAAAAAGTAAATATGAGTAATGAAAAAATACCAAAGTGGTTATTAGATGAATTAGAAGATAATCCTGCAGTTAAATTATTAGATGAAGAAAATTCAGATATTCCATTTAATACAGTGATTCAAGAAGCACTCACAATTGCAGCATCTTTTCAACATCGAAAACGTTCTTTATTAGTTGTAAAACAAAATTTATATCAAGCACAACGATTATATGAGAGAATTTCATCTTTTCTCTCGGATGAAGAGTGTGCTCTTTTTGCGTCAGATGAGTCTTTAAGAGTTGAAGCGATTGCCAATTCTCCAGAAATGCAAGCAATTAAAGTAGAAACGATGGCATCACTTTTAGAAAATCCACATCAAGTTGTTATTACTTGTCCAAGTGCTTTATTACGTTTTTTACCAGAACCATCTGACTTTCAAAATTGTGTCATTGATTTATCTGTTGGAAAAGAAATAGATATGGATGAATTAAAAGAAAGATTGATCAAAGGTGGTTATACACAAACCAATCATGTCGATCAACCATTATCTTTCGCTAGTAGAGGTGGCATTATAGATGTTTATTCTATTAACTATGAAAATCCAATTCGTATTGAATTCTTTGATACAGAAATAGATTCTATTCGTTTTTTTGATGTTACAACACAAAAAACAATTCAACAAATAAAAGAAGTAAAAATCGTTCCTGCTTCAGATGTTTTATTTACAGATGAACAAATAGAAGAAATCTGTACAAAAGCTAGAAAATTATTGAGTGAAGATACTAGAAATATATCTGGTGATATTGAATCAGATCTTACTTCTTTAGAAAATCATATCTTTGAAAGAAAAATGTATCCTTTTACAGCCTTATTAGATAAAGCTAGTGGTATATGGGAATACATGGATCGTCCAACATTCATTATTTCTGATCCTACGAAAGTATCAGAATCTATTAAGAGCTTATTAGATGATTCTATATCGTATATTCAAGAAATGGTACAAGAAGGAAAAATGCTACCGAAGTATTCTGTTTATCATGATTATTCTAGAATTGCGTTAGATTGTAAAAGAGTGAATGAAGAACCATTCATGGATAATATCTCTATGATAGGTGAATTGCATTTACCGAATGAACCATTAGATATTCGTTTAAAAATGATTCATACACCAGAAAAAAATGTCATAGCTTTAAATGAAAAAGAATTAAAGAAAGTTATAGAAATTTGTCTTGATAATAAAATACCTTATCAAATGATTCACGCAGATAGTGAATTAACACAAGGAATTAACTTATATCTATCTGATTATGTACAAGGTTTTCATATTGGAACACAACTCAATGTATATACCGCTGCAGAGATATTTGAACTTCATCATCATAGAGGAAGATACGAAAATAAATTTAGAAGTGCAGAAGTACTTCATCATTATGAAGATTTAAAGCCAGGAGATTATATTGTTCATGCGACATATGGTGTTGGACAATATATTGGAATTGAAACAAGAGAATTCCAAGGTGTAAAAAGAGATTTCCTAAAAGTTGTATATCGAGGAAATGCAGAATTATTAGTTCCTTTAGAACAATTCCGATTGGTTAGAAAATTTGTATCAAGAGAAGGTGTAGTACCTAGATTAAATAAGTTAGGTAGTGGTGATTGGGAAAAAACAAAGCAGAAATTACAAGAAAATGTTGCGAATATTGCGGAGAGATTGATTTCATTATACGCAAATAGAGAAACACATATTGGATATGCATTTTCTAAAGATACAGAAGAACAAAAAAAATTTGAAGATGATTTCATTTATGAATTAACACCTGATCAAAAGAAAGCTGTAGAAGAAATTAAAAAAGATATGGAAAGTGATAAACCAATGGATAGATTGGTTTGTGGTGATGTTGGTTTTGGTAAAACTGAAGTATCAGTAATTGCTTCTTTTAAAGCTGTAACAGATAACAAACAAGTTGCGATGTTGTGTCCTACAACGATTCTTGCGGAACAACATTATCATACGTATATCAATCGTTATAAAGGATATCCTGTTGAAATTAGAGTACTAGATCGTTATGTATCAAATAGTGAAGTCAAAAAAACATTAAAAGATCTAGAAGAAGGTAAAGTTGATATTGTTGTTGGAACACATCGTTTATTAAGTAAAGATATCAAGTTTAAAGATTTAGGTTTATTGATTGTTGATGAAGAACAAAGATTTGGTGTAGAACATAAAGAAAGAATCAAGGAAATGAAAAATGGAATTGATGTTTTAACATTGAGTGCTACTCCAATTCCACGTACATTACAAATGTCTTTGGTTGGAATACGACAATTATCACAATTAGAAACACCACCAATGAATCGTTATTCTGTACAAACATATGTTGTAGAAAAGAATGATGGTTTGATTCAAAATGCCATTGAAAAAGAATTAAGTAGAAATGGACAAGTATTCTATTTATATAACAATATTGAACAAATCTACAATCGTATGAGAAAACTACAACATTTGATTCCAGAAGCTAAGATAGGTTGTGTACACGGTCAAATGGGAAAAGAAGAAATTGAAGATACGATGTTACGATTCAATCAACATGAAATTGATGTTTTAGTTTGTACGACCATTGTAGAAAATGGAATTGATGTTCCAAACGCAAATACGATTATGATAGAAGATGCACAAAATTTTGGACTCGCACAAATTTATCAAATCAAAGGAAGAGTTGGAAGAAGTGATCGATTAGCGTATGCCTATTTGATGATTCCTCAACATAGACAACTTACAGAAATTGCACAGAAACGTTTAAATGCCGTGAAAGAATTTGCTTCTTTAGGATCTGGTTATAAAATCGCAATGCGTGATCTAACGATACGTGGTGCAGGGGATCTATTAGGCCCATCACAATCTGGTTTTATTGATACGGTTGGTATTGATATGTATATTGAAATGCTTGAAGAAGCAATCCAAGCAAAAAAGAGTGGTAAAGAAATTGAACATCAAGAAATCAAACCAAATACAAGTATCAAGAAAACAAGTTATATTCCTGATTCTTTCACAAATGATGATTTTGATAAATTGGATATGTATCAAAAATTTGATGCGTTAGAAACAGAAGAACAATTAAAAGCATATCGTTTAGAAATTGAAGATCAATATGGTAAATTACCAAAAGAAGTAAAAGCATTATTTGATAAGAAAGAATTAGATATTGCATTGAAAGATCCAATTGTACAATCCTATAGAGAAATTAGAAATCAAATGGAAATTACTTTTTCATCTTTATATTCTCAACATGTTGATGGTGTAAAACTATTTGAAGCATTCACAAAGATATCAAAAGATATTACGATAAGATACGCAAATAAATGTATTATTGTTTTATTGCCAAAATCCAAGAATGATTTAAAGATGGCAGTTAATTGTATTCAAAAGGCAAAGGAGTCCGTTCATGAGAATTGATAAATACTTAAAATGTTCAAGAATCTTAAAACGAAGAACAGTTTCAAAAGAATTAGCGTTAAACCAGAGAATTGAAATCAATGGTAAAGTAGTAAAACCATCTCATGAAGTTAATGTTGGTGATATTGTTGGAGTAACGTTTGGTAGCCGAAAGATGGAAGTCAGAGTATTATCTGTTCAAGAAGTGAAAAGAAAAGCTGAAGCTTCTGATATGTATGAGATTGTATCAGAAAGTCGCATCACAAATGAGAATGACGTGTTAGAATAATAACGGTGACAAGATATGAAAAATACAAAGAAGAAAAAACAAAAGAAACAGAAGAAACAATTCAATGGTCTTCCAATCGCAAGAAGAATTATTCCGATTGTTTTATTGCCTCTTTCTGCATTGATGATATATTCTGCAGTCAATGAAATTATGACAACAGTAAAACTCAATCAACAACTAGCTGAAGTACAGGCAAAATTACAAGAAGTAAAAGATGAGAATACATATCTTACGCAACAAAAAGAAAAGTTGCAGGATCCTGATTATGTAGAATCTTACGCAAGAGGAAATTATCAGTTGTCAAAAGATGGAGAACAAATCTTTTATCTTCCAGAAAATACAAATAAATAAAATCCGGATTTTAGATTCGGATTTTTTGAAAGGGAAACATATGAACATTCAAGAATATATTAAGAAATTAAATACATTGATTCAACAATCTACTAGTGCATCCATTGGTTATAGAAACACACATAACATCCTAACAATTACAGGAATTGCTTTAAGTGCAAGTTCTGCAGGAGTTCTCGCAATTGGAACAAGCATTGGAATGAATTTAGGATTGATCATTGCCTCTGTATCTTGTGCAATTGTTTCTTGTGTTACGTTATTAGTAGATCGTATTTATGATTTTGAAGCAAAAGCGATTTTAAAAGAAACAATCGCAAAACAATTAGAACAAGAAAAAACATATTTCGAATTAAAAACAAATATTTACAAAGAAGATCATCAAGATATCTTTGTGGAAAGATGTGAATCAATCATTCATCAATAGAGGTCATTATGTTTAAAATTATTAAAAACGCACATATCTATGCACCAGAAAATCTTGGAATCCAAGATGTTTTAATCTGTGATAATAAAATCATAGAAGTAAAGAAAGATATTCATTTTCCTTATGAACACGAAGAAATAGACGCAACAAATAAATATTTAGTTCCAGGATTCATTGATCAACATGTTCATATCATTGGAGGTGGAGGTGAAAATGGATTTGCTTCTTTGATTCGTGAATTACAAGTAAAAGATTGCGTGCAATATGGAGTCACTTCTGTTGTAGGTTTATTAGGTACAGATGCACATGTAAAATCTATCGCACAATTAGTTGCGAAAACAAAAGCTTTAAAAGAAGAAGGAATGAGTGCGTATTGTTTAACAGGATCCTATGCAGTTCCTACAACAACATTAACAGGAGATATTGGAAAAGATATTGTGTTTGTTGATGAAATCATAGGTACAAAAGTCGCAATTAGTGATCATCGCTCATCTGCCCCAACCAAGCAAGAACTCGCACGTATCGCAACGCAATGTAGAACTGCAGGCCTATTAGCTAAGAAACCAGGTATTGTGCATATGCATACAGGTAAAGGTAAAGATGGTCTTAAAAAAATCATGGAAATCGTAAAAGAAACAGACATTCCAATTACACAATTTAGGCCAACACACTGTGCAAACCAATATGAAGATGCCATCTCATTCGCCAAGATGGGCGGATATATCGATTTTACTGCAGATGAAGATACTGCCTCTTTACTTGTAGAAACTTTAAAACAAATTCCTTTAGCTCAAATTACATTATCCTCTGATGCCAATGGATCTTTTCCAATTTGGAATGATGATATGACAATTCGCGCAATGGGAATCGGAAAAATGAAAACTTTATATGAAGTTATTCGTTCCATGATCATCGATCAACATGTTGATCCATCTATTGCCTTATCCATCATCACAAAGAATGTTGCGGATGCGTTATTACTAACAAGCAAAGGACAAATTCAAAAAGGAAAAGATGCAGATTTTGTTTTATTAGATGAAACATATCAAATATCAGATGTATATGCTTTAGGTAAACAAATGATAAAATCAAAAGATTTTATTCACAAATCATATTATGAGTATGAATGATGTTTCTCTATTTTAATAATTCACTATTGGTAGATGTTAAATTATTTTCATGATATTTGTTTAAATCTAAAAGAACTTTGATTAATAAGGATTGATCATTCTTTTCTTGAACGAAATCTAAAATGAAGTTTAAAATGATAGGTACGTTATCATAACTAGATTTATTTAAAGTAGAATAGTAGAAATATTTAATTTCTTCTATAAACTTATGGATATCATCATGAATTCGATATTGAATAGCTAACAAAAAATGTTTGTTAAAATCCGTTGAATTAACATATATTCCTTTAATCGACTCTTCACATTCATAAAAATCATTTAGTTGATATAAACAGAATGGTATATAC
>CAVHRL010000054.1:0-14255 GCA_963638375.1 Lachnospiraceae bacterium | reverse complement strand
TCTATGTCAATTATCAAGTTGTATTTTTAGTAATAAATATGATGCTTGGAATTGTAATGATCATTTCTGGATATTATGAAAATGCTTGCGAATAATACAGATATTTGGTATAGTTTTTCTAGACCGATTGCATAAGTCCACCGTGGACTCTGAGGTAGGTAGCTCGAAAGAGAAGGTAAGTCCTAGTTCAGCTCCACAACGGCATATAAATAAGATTCGGTGCGCACTCTTCGGAGTGCTTTTATTATGCAAGAAAATTGTGATTTAATCATGGTAAAAAGTTCCGAGTTAACCAAATGGCATATTTTGATTGTTTATGTGTAAGTAATAGAAGTTCATGAAATAAATGCTAGTAGTAACTTCTATGCAATTCGATTTCAAGAAGCCAGAGGTGGAATTAGAGTGAGAGAAACAAAATTGTATGCAATAAAAGAAGTTGCCGCAGAACAAATCAAAAAAAATAACGAGCAGATGATTATTTCTGGGTTTTCGGAAATAGAAAGATAAGCTAAAATAGTTTAGAGGTATTCAAAATGGCAGTTAAAGCAATTTTATTAGATATTGATGGAACATTAACAAATCATAAAAAAGAAATTACAGAAGAAACAAAAAAAGCATTGATGATTGCACAGAATTATGGCATTCGATTAGTTATCGCAAGTGGAAGGCCTGCGAAGGGAATCTTTCAATATGGTGATCAACTAGATATGAAAATGCATAATGGACTCTTTGTTTGTTACAACGGAGCACGTGTTGTGGATTGTCAAACAGGGGAAGTCTATGTCAATGTAACAATTCCAAAAGAAACGACACAAAGAGTATTAAATCATATGAAGAACTTTGATGTGAGACCAATGATTACACATGGTTCTCATATGGTTGTAGAAGATGTATATAACTGTATGGTGAAAGATGGAGATAGAGAATTCAATGTCATTGAATATGAATCTCGTATGAATGGATATAAGTTGATGGAAGTTGAAGACTTAGAGTCATTTGTAGATGGACCAGTAAATAAGATTTTAACGGCTGGTGATTCTGATTATCTACAAGCTCACTACAAAGAAATGTCAGCACCATTTGAAGGAGAACTTTCTATGATGTTTACGGCGAATTTCTATTATGAATTTACCGCAAATGGAGTAGATAAAGGAAAAGCCCTCACAATTGCGATGGATAAGCTTGGAATTCTACCAGAAGAGTGTATTGCGTTTGGAGATGCAGAGAATGATATTTCAATGTTGAAGTTTGCGGGTATTGGTGTCGCAATGGGAAATGCACAACAATGTGTTAAAGATATTGCGGATGAAATCACAGATGATAATGAACATGATGGAATCGCAAAGTCTTTGTATAAACATATTCCACAATTACATACATTTGACTAAGAGTGAGTGATTCACTCTTTTTCAATGATTTGATAGTTTTGAGAGAAACCATCATACATACATGCGTGTTTAGTGTTTGTTGAAAAGATAATCGTTCCGTTTTGATCTTTATATAAATGTCCTGTATAAGAAATCGTAAAAGAATAATAAGATGGATAAAGATCTGTGTATAAATTATGAATGTTATAAATGACAGTGACTGTTCCATCTTCGTTGATAGAATAAGATTGATATGTTGGAGCGTAGGCGTTGATTTCTTCTTTCCCAAAGGAGTAGGTAGAACATTGTACTAAAAGATTTGATACGGTACTTGTGTATTCTTGAAAATAAGTTGAGATTTTTTCTGATTGGTATAATTGTTCATTTGGAATTTCAATGGTTTTGGTTGTATTTATGATTTGATAACCTTGTTGGAGTAATGTATCTTCATTGAAAGAAGCGGTAATGGTTGCGGAATTTGAAGAATCTAATGTATAAGAATATGAAATATCTAAATCACTATATGTTGGATTTGTGATAGATAGAGTTGGAATATCATCGCTGTATGACCATTTAGTTTGTAGATTGTCAAATACATTGATTTGTTGAACTTGTTTGAGATTTTTAACTATATATGTTTTTGATGTGTCTGTGAAATTGTATTTTGTTTGTTTGGCAGCTTCGTGGTTGTATGTACATGCATAAGTAATGACCATTCCATTAGATAAGTGATTACTTTGGGAAAATGAACAATGAATAGATTGAATCAATGTTCCTAATTCTGATGTGTCTTGTTTATTTCGTTGTTTATCACGATACTCTTCTTTTAATTGTTTTAATGCTGAGGATTCTGGTTCAAAAGAGGATATGGTTCCATTTCCATTTGTACCGACAAAAGTGATTTGTTGATCATCTAATAAAGAAATTGTTTTTCCGTATGTATGAAGATAAATTGCTCGAAGTAAAAGTGTACAAGAAAGGATGATTCCTAGAAATATACCTACTTTTGCGACAAATGGCAAAAGGATCCTAAATGGATCTGAATCTTTATGAAAATCTTGTTCATCAATTACAGGAAGTTCTACTGTATCATCAAGATCAATGTTCCTTCTCTTTCTTTTAATCATCGTTCATTGTGTTTAATAGTTCTAATAATTGTTTCTTTGTTAATTTTTGTTCGTTTTTAGATTCCATTGTGTTGATTTCAAAAGGAATCTTCTTTTCTCTTACAACTGCACGTGCAAAAATATTAAACGCTGTTGTTGCGTTCATCCCCATTTCTTCAACTAATGTATCAAATTGTTTTTTGAGATTTTCGTCCATACGGATGGAAAAAGTTTGTTGTGCCATAAATATATTTCCTTTCTGTGTTCTATTTTATATCAAAACGAACACAAACAACATAAATTAGAACATAAAATGAATTGTTAAATAAATGAATAATGAAAAAAATGTTAAAAACTAGTAAACTATGAGAAATGAGAGAAAATGAATCTATTCAGAAAACGATATTAAAGACCGCAAAAAACAACCGTATCTTTATGAGCTGGTTGATTTTTGAGATTTCAACATGGACAAATTATGGATTTGTTTTGTTGTATTTGGAAGAAACGATACGATTGAAATCTGTATGGATGGGAATCGTTACTGCTTATTATGGAAGTATTGCGTTATTAAGAACGCATTGGTCTAAAGTAACACAAAAGGTTAGTGCAGCAGTAGATGAAGAAGAAAGAAGAATCGTGCGTAAAAAAGGAGTGCATTCCATTGGGATGTTATTAGCTTGTTTGAATCTGATTTTTGGTGCTTTTATATTGATTGTTACCTATGGAGATGGTTCTTTCCACTATGGTATAGGTGTGTTTTATTTGATGATCCTCTACATTTCATTTGGCTTTTGGGCAAGTCTAACAAACGCAATTAGAGATCGTAAGTTTGGAATGTTATGGACAGCTTTAAGAATGATTAACTTATCTGCAGCGATTACAGGTTTATTCATATTGATTGCTGGATTGTATGACAATTATATTTTAGAAATGGAAACAAGAAATATTGTTTTGAGTATTACTGGTACGATTTCTTTTATCGCGATTTTATTTTTGACGGTACATACACTTCTTCTATCTGATGAAGAACCTTTTTAAACTTGAAAAATTCACTGAAATAGTTTATAAATTACATATACAGAATGATTGGAAACATTCGCCAATCAGTTCAACATTCGTATGGTTAATTTGTATTTTACAAGTTACTCTTTGGAAGGAGGCCTATGGGTGCAGAGTGCTAGCTATCACATCCGTGTGAACGGCATTCCGTGTATGAAAATCATTATTTAAGAACAGAATTTGGTTGTTTCATTCGCAATTGAATTCTGTTTTTTATATGTTTATAATTATTTTCGAGTGAGGTATTCGTATGATAGCGATGGCTAGTGATTTTGATGGAACACTACATTTTGTGAATGAAGATCATCAGGGGTATTTTAAAGCGGAAGATTTAAACGCAATCCAAATGTTTCAAAAAGAAGGCAACTTATTTGGTTTATGCACAGGTAGACCGTTACTGGGATTTGAAGGAAATCTTGATGGTGGACCAGATTTAGATTTTATTATTGCTTCTACGGGTGGTATAGTTACAAAAAAAGATCAAATCATTTATGAAAAAATAATTACATATCAACAAGTAGATGATGTTCAAAAGCTATGTGAAGGAAGAGCTGATTTATACATTCACGCGGATGGTCATATATATACGTTGTATACAAGAAAGGAACAATATCCTTCACAAGTAGTTCTATCGGATGTAAACGAATTAGATGGAAAACATATTACGGCGATTTCTGTTTGGACACCTTCTTTAGAAGCTGCTGAGAAATTGACAGTTGATATCAATCAGGCCTTTGTTGGTACAATGGATGCTTATCAAAATCAAAACTGGTTGGATGTTATTTGCCATGGAGTATCAAAAGGAAATGGTGCGATGAAATTAAAAGATGCATTGCATATAGATAAGATTGCTGGTATTGGCGATTCATTCAATGATATTCCTTTATTAGAACAAGTTGATGTATCTTTTACATTCACAACTTCTGATCAAAGAGTGAAAGATAAAGCAGATTATATCGTTGATAGTGTCGCACAAGCATTAGAAATATTAAAAACATTATAAAAGAGAGTGGATGCACTCTCTTTGTTCATTTGTTATCTTTTTCTACTTGAATTAGATTCTGTAGTAACATGCGATGTAGTAGAAGATCATCTTCTTGTGGATTCATTACAACTGCAGCTACTTTTTGATTCAAATCTAAGAAAGATAATAAATCATTCTTTGTGAAAATGTAATAATATTCCCCTTTTTGTAACTTTGGTTTCCAATTCTTTAATTTATCAATAGAAGAGAATACTGGATAATATCTCTCACCATCAGTACCTTCCATCATGTCGGCTTTATTAATTTCGTTACAAGCTAAGATAGATTCATCTTTCTTATCTGTTTTTGGATACAAAGCACCAAAAAAGAAAACTTCTTTACTCATGAATAATGTTAATTCTTGTAATACTTTATTTAAACCTTCTTCAGAAAGTGGTGCTTTTCTTTGTGATAATAAAGAATCTAGTTCTAGTTTATTTGAAATTTTTAAATCTTCTGTGTATTTTTTCATCTTTTTCTCCAAAATAAAATGCATCTGTATAGATGCATCTATCATACTATATATGATTCCCAAAATGGGGATTTTTTCTTTTGATCGATTGATAGAAACAATGATCAACATTGTTTATCAATAACGGCTATAATTTTTGATTACGATGTAACCCATGTCTGCTTCGTTAGCTAAGCGAGCATATCCTTTATCGTCTGTAAATTCAATAACAGTGCCGCCATCGATCGTAAGATACTCAATACGATGACTCATTTTATCTAATCTCCTTTCTTTGTTGTAATGTTTTACATGATTTTAAGAAAAAAATCAAGTTATTTGATTTGAAAATTATGTGAAGATGGTATGATTTGAGAGGTAAGTTCTGTAAAATTGTATAGAATGTTTTTGGAGGTGTCATATGTATCCAAATGAGAATTTTTTGATGGATATATCTATCTTATATAGAAATATCATGAAATATTTTGATCATGTTTTGGCGAAGTATGACATAGGATCTGGTCAAATCATCTTTTTGACATTTATTAATGAAAATGAAGGATGTACGATGCAAGATGTGACGCGTGTTTCTGAAGTGGATAAAGGTACTACAACAAAATCAATCAATCGTTTGATTGAACAAGGCTATGTACAATCTAGACAAGATGAAAAAGATAGAAGAAGCAAACATCTTTATACAACAGAAAAAGCACATGAAGTCATGCATGCAATATATCAGTATCGTAATGAATGTAGAAAGATATTATCGAATGATATTGATTTTGATTTGTTTTCTGAAATGATGTCAACTGTAACAAATAACTCTAGAAAACAATTAAATCTATCTGAAGATTTATCGGATTTAAAGATAGGTGGACTTGTGAAAATGAGTTTAGTTGATTATCCAGATAAAGTGTGTGCAACGATTTTTACAAGTGGATGTAGTTTTAAATGCCCTTATTGTCATAATCGTGATTTGGTTTATATTCCTGAGAATTATACATTCGTAAACGTAGAAGAAATCTTTTCGTATTTAGAAAAGAGGAAGAATCTATTAGATGGTGTATGTATCAGTGGTGGAGAACCATTGATGCAGGGAAAATTAATTCCATTCTTAAAAGAAATAAAAAATATCGGATATGATATCAAAGTGGATTATACAGGAAATTTTTTGAATCGTTTAAAAGAAATCGTAGAGTTAGATTTGGTTGATTATATAGCGATGGATATCAAAAATACAAAAGAGAAGTATGCCATGACAATTGGTAATGAATCAGAACGTTTTTCTGTTGATATGATTGATGAAAGTATGCAGTATATTAAACAATGTGGGATTCCATATGAATTTAGAACAACAATCGTAAGAGAATTGCATACAAAAGAAGATATTTTAGATATTGCACGCTGGATTGGGAAATGTGATGCTTGGTATCTACAACAGTTCAATGACTCTGACAATTGTATTCATGCGGGTTTTCATGCATATGAAGTGGAAGAAATGGATGAAATATTCAATGAAGCTAAAAAAATAATACCAAATGTAAAACTAAGAGGTGTGAATCATGTATAAAGTAATAAAAAGAGATGGGAGTACTGTTCGATTTGATATATCAAAGATTTCCAATGCGATAAAAAAAGCATTTATTGGTTGTAACAAAAATTATACAGATGATGTAGTAGATTTGATTTCGATTCGTGTGACAAGTGATTTCCAAAATAAAATCAAAGATGAAAAAATTGATGTAGAAGATATTCAAGATAGTGTAGAAAAAGTTTTGAGTGAAGCTGGTTATGCGGATGTCTCTAAAGCGTATATTTTATATCGAAAACAAAGAGAAAATATTCGTAATATATCTGTAACAACATTAGACTATAAATCATTAGTGAATCGCTATTTGAATGCTTTGGATTGGACGATGAAAGAAAATAGTACCATTACATACTCTATTGGTGGATTGATATTATCAAACTCAGGTGCTATTACAACAAATTATTGGCTATCAGAAGCGTATGATGAAGAAGTTGCACAAGCACATCGATCTGGAGATATTCATATTCACGATCTAAGTATGTTGAGTGGATATAGTGCGGGTTGGTCAATCAAACAATTGTTGTTAGAGGGACTTGGTGGCGTGGATGGAAAGATTTCTAGAGGCCCAGCAAAACATTTAGATACTTTGTGCGATCAATTAGTTAATTTTTTAGGAATCATGCAGAATGAATGGGCTGGAGCACAATCTTTTTCTTCTTTTGATACGTATTTAGCACCTTTTGTGAAAGTGGATCAACTTTCATATAAAGAAGTGAAACAAAGCATCCAAAATTTTATCTATGGTGTTAATACATCGAGCAGATGGGGTTCACAAGCACCTTTCACGACCATTACATTAGATTGGAATGTACCAGATGATTTAAAAGATGTTCACGCAATCGTTGGCGGAAAAGAACAAGATTTCACATATGGTGAATGTAAAGAAGAAATGGATATCATCAATCAAGCATTTATGGAAGTGATGATGAAAGGAGATTATGAAGGAAAGATTTTTCAGTATCCAATACCTACATATTCCATCACAAAAGATTTTGATTGGTCTGAATCCGAAAATAATAAACTATTGTTTGAAATGAGTGCTAAATATGGAATTCCTTATTTTTCAAACGATAGAAAGAAAAATACTATCATTCAAAATGAAAGAAACTTAAATCATCTTTATTATAAGGGTGGTGGATATTTTGGTAGTGGAGAATTAACTGGTTCAATAGGTGCTGTCACAATGAATCTTGTTAGAATTGCGTATGAGTCAAATGATGAACAAGATTTTTATCGTATTTTAGATCATAGAATGGATATTAGCGCTCGTTGTTTAAAAACAAAGAGAACAGTCATCACAAAACTATTAGAGAATGGATTATATCCATATACAAAACGATATTTAAAGAACTATGAACATCATTTTTCTACGATTGGACTAGTAGGAATGAATGAAGCGTGTCTAAATGCGAAATGGATACAAAACGATCTAACTAATACAAATGCACAAATGTTCGCTAAAGAAGTATTAGAACATATGCAGAAGCGTTTGTTGGAATATCAAAAACAATATGGTGATCTCTATAATTTAGAGGCAACACCTGCAGAAAGTACTGCGTATCGTTTGGCAAAAATGGATCGTGAAAAATACCCGGATATTATTACGGCGAATCAAACAGGTACACCATACTATACAAATAGTTCTCAATTATCACCACATGCATCTATTGATATTTTTTCAGCGTTAGATATTCAAGATTCTTTACAGAAATTTTATACTTCTGGAACAGTTTTTCATGTTTTTGTTGGAGAGAGAATATCTGAGTGGAAAAGTGCTGAGATGTTAGTGAAGAAAATCATCGATAATTACACTTTACCTTATTTTACACTT
The DNA here is from genome assembly GCA_963638375.1 of Lachnospiraceae bacterium. Taxonomy (GTDB): domain Bacteria; phylum Bacillota_I; class Bacilli_A; order Erysipelotrichales; family Erysipelotrichaceae; genus Bulleidia. The sequence continues at coordinate 5,829 of CAVHRL010000054.1, read as the reverse complement.
TCACCAACCTATAGCGTTTGTAAAAATGATGGGTATCTTTTAGGAGAAGTGTGGAAATGTCCTAAGTGTTCTCAAAAAACAGAAGTCTTTTCTAGAATTACAGGCTATTATCGACCTGTAAAGAATTGGAATCCTGGTAAACTACAAGAATTTAGAGAACGCATATTTTATGATGTTGAAGGAAAAACTTCTAAAAAGAAAAAGCATTCAAAAAAATCTATTTCTTGGATGTCATTAGGAAATACAAATAACTTATTATTTATATCGAAATCAGATGATTCATGTAAAACAATTCAGAATGAATTAAATACATTGAAGATTCCATATTTATTGGTTGATGTGGAAAATAATCCAAATCTTGTGAAAGAGTTTGGTATTACACAAGTACCTACACTGGCTGCAGTGAGTGATGTAAATACAAAAGTATATGCATCGATTAATCAAATCATGAAATATCTAGAAGAAAGATAATCATTGCAGAATGCATTTTGCGAATACTGGAAAATGATCTGTTGGATTCATATTAGAATACTTAGAAGTAATCTTTTTAACTTGTGATACTTTACAATTGTTAGAAACAAAAATGTGATCGATTGGAATATGATGATAACGAATGGAACCAATGGTTCCTCTTAATGTAGAACCAATAGAATCATCTACTACATCAATGAAAGGTGTATGTATGATCTGATATGCGGAAGATAAACTGTTGCAGTTGAAATCTCCAGTTAAGATCGTATATTCACCTTTTTGTGTGTCTTGTATGATTTTAGATAGTGCGCGTACTTGAAAATGACGTACAAGTTCAAAATTAGAATCTAAATGCGTGTTATAAACGGAAATTATTTTGTTTGTTTTCTTTTCTTTTAGATGCACATAAGTAACAATTCTAGGGAATTGTGAAAATGGATGTTTAGAACCGATGACGGTTGGAGAATTGCTGAGCCATAGTGTTCGACTCTCTAATAATTCAAATTTAGCTTTTTTGAAGAGAATAGAACATAATTCATCATTGTATTTAGAATGTCTAGAATCACCAACAATTGTATAGGCATCAAAAAGATCATTGATGTCATCAAACATTTGTTTATTTAATTCTTGTACACCAATGATATCTGGCTTGTATTGTTGAAGCATTTGTTTAATAGCGATGCTTCTTTTTGAGAATGATTTAAATCTAAATGTACGAAAATGGCTTGTTAATAGATTTAAACTCATGATTGAAATTTCACATTTTGACATAAACACCTTTTTTCTTTTTTACTATCATACCTTCATTTACCATATTTTTTAAGACTCTTTGTAATTGTCGCCTAGAACAATTCAGATGTTGTGATAGTTGCTCAACACCATGTATTTCATGTGCTTTAGATTCATTTTCTAAATAAAATAATACTCTACTTTGTACATCTGTTGTTTCATATAAAATATCTGAAATGATTGCGATTTTTCGTACGACACTTTTGAGTAATAAGTTTAATAGTTTTGCGTCATTTTCAATCTTAGATTTATATCTTTCTATATCGATTCCGATCATTTCACATTCTGTAACAGTTTCGATGATATTTTGTTTCGCCTCTGGATAAGCAAATTCCATTTCTCCAAAACAAGTAAATGGTTTCGCTATTGTCGTTTGAGATAGAGATCCATCTGAACGTACAGATTTTAAGGCGACTTCTCCACTTACCAAAAATAAAAGAAATTGTTTAGGATTTAATTTCTCATTTAATTTTTCATATGCATCAAAAGAATACAAAAGTAATTCATAATCTTGTAAGTATTCTTTTATGTTGTATTTCTTTAAATACAAATCGATTTTATCGTTATTATTAGATATTTTCATAAAATGTGCCACATGTCACATTTTAATTTTAAACCATTTGTTAGAATCTTACGAGTAAAAAGAGGTATGTTATGGAAAATGAATTGTTTGAAAAAATGCCAATCAAAAAGGCATATCTAAAACTAGCAATGCCAGTAGTTTTATCTGGTGTATTGACACTTGTATATAACATGGTAGATATGTTCTTTGTGGCAAAAACAGGGGATACGAATATTGTTGCGGGAGTTACGTTATGCGGCCCTATTTTTACATTGTTAATTGCGATGGGTGATATTTTTGGATTAGGCGGTTCATCTGTTATTTCTAGATTGTTAGGGATGAAGAAGACAGAGGATGGAAAAAGATTATCTGTATTTTGTTTAGATGGATGTTTTATTTTTGGGATTTTAGTCGCTATTGTTTTGTTGATATTTCAAAATCCAATTTTACGTTTACTTGGCGCAAATGAAGGAACAATGGCACATGCCAGTAGTTATTACTTTTGGATAGCACTTGGTTCTCCATTTGTAATCTTAGCATTAGCACCAACAAATTTATTGCGTACAGAAGGACATGCAAATGCGGCAATGATTGGTTCTGTTACTGGTTCCATTGTGAATATGATTTTAGATCCTGTATTTATTTTTGGATTGAATATGGGTGCAGGTGGTGCAGCAATCGCTACAGTATTAGGTAATGTTGTAGCGGATATCTTTTATGTTTGGTTTATTTTTCATAAGAGTCAAATATTAAGTATGAGATTAAAAGGATTTCATATTTCTTTGGAAGAAATCAAACAAATATTTTCTATTGGTATTCCTAGTTCTATTACAAATATTATGCAAAGTATTGGTGTTATGTTATTGAATAACTTTTTATTACCTTATGGGAATGATGCAATTGCGGCTTATGGAATCGTTTCTAAAGTGACAATGATCGTAGTTATGATCATGGTTGGATTGGCGTTTGGTGGTCAACCTTTATATGGCTATTTGTATGGAGCAAAATTGAAAGAAAGAATGAAAGGTTGTTTGAAATACGCTTATCAATTGATTTTAGTTGTTTCAATTGTATTATCTGTCGTTCTAGCTTGTATTGCACCATTTATGATTTCTATCTTTATGAATGATAGTGAGATGATTTCTTTGGGCGCCCCAATGTTACGAGCAGTATTACTTGGTATGCCATTTATTGGAGTGACAATGGTAACGACATGTATATTCCAATCTTGTGGAAAGCCACTACAAGCTCTAACTTTAAGCGCGGGTAGACAAGGCGTTTTCTACGCAATCATCATTTTTATCATGAGTGCATTGCTTGGTTATCAAGGTGTCATTCACGCACAACCAGCTTCTGATGTATTTACGGCAGTTATAGCTTTGATTTTATTAAAAAATAGTGTTTGGAAAGAAATTCAAAATTAATTGTTTCCTGTTCTGTTTCTCTTATATTAAAATGAACGTAACGAGGTACGAGATATGTTAGAACAATTACGTCATTTTCAAACAATTGTTGAGTGTGGCTCTTTTACAGAAGCAGCAGAACAATGCCATATTTCACAATCTGCATTATCCCAACAGATTCAATCTTTAGAAATGGAAATCGGTGTGAAGTTATTAAATCGTGATAAAAGAAAAATTTCTTTAACAGAAGCAGGAGAACATTTCTACCGTAAATCTTTAATTCTTGTTGCGGATTATGAAAGACTCATAAGAGAAACTTTAAAAATCGCTAATGGAAAAGATATCGCCATAAAGATTGGTGTTCTGTTATCCTATGGTGGAGAAGAACTACAAAAAGCTGTATCTACATTTTCTAGGAAGTATCCGGATATCAATATTAAGATTGAGACAGATAATCATGAGGCACTTCGTAAAAAGTTACTTCAAGAAGAATTAGATATTTTATTGTCAGATCAAAGACGTGCATTCTTTAACAGTGCGAATAATGTAATCGTACAGAAGAATCAATGTTATATAGAAATTGCCAAAGATAACCCAATTTCTAAATTAGAGAAAGTAACAAGTGCTGATTTAAGGAATACACCTTGTATATTGATTTGTAACAAGGGACAAGAATTTGAAGAAAAACAATATTATCAAACAACATATAATATTGAAGGAGAATTCTTATACGCAAATAGTTTAAAAGAAGCTAGATTGATGGTTGTTAGTAATCAAGGATATATTCCGATTGATGGACAACCTGTCTTATCGCATTTCTCTCAGACAATAGAAAGAGTCCCTTTTTATGTGAAAGATACACAATTCGAAAGAAATCTCTGCATATTCTGGGAAAAAGATAATTCAGGATATTTGATTGAGGACTTTGCGGAAATATTAGAAAATGAATTTCATAAAAATATGAAAATAGAAGGGTAACCTTCTATTTTTGTGTATAATAGTTACTATTATGAATAAAGAAATAAGATTTGCGATATTAAAAACATCACCAATTATGGTGAGTTACTTCTTCGTATCTTGTGCGTATGGTTTAGTTATGGCACAAGGTGGATTTGGATGGATTTGGTCAGCAATTTGTTCGATGTTTATTTATACAGGTGCATTCCAAATGGTGCTAGCATCTTTCTTTGCGACTGGAGCGACTATTTTTACTGTACTTTTGACTTGTGCGTTTATGTCTACTAGACAAATATTTTATGGATTATCGTATCTAGATGATTTTAAAAATACTGGAAAGAAACTGCCTTATATGATTCATTCATTAACCGATGAAACGTATGCGTTATTAAATTCAATTACAGAATATCCATCAGATTTAAACAAAGCTAAAACACAATTCTATATTCAACTATTCTCTCAATTAAGTTGGATATTAGGGTCTATTGTTGGAGGACTTGCAGGTAATTTGATTCCAACCAATGTACAAGGAATTGATTACGCTTTAACGGCATTGTTCATTACAATCGTTGTAGATCAATGGAGGAATACAAAAGAACATGGACCAGCTATCATTGGAGGAATGTGTTCAATTCTCTTTTTACTTTTGATTGGTGCAGATAATTTCTTGTTGCCATCGTTATTAGTGACAAGTGGATTGTTGATGCTAGGCATCAATAAAGGAGGTAACCATGAATAAGGTAACTGCCGCAATTCTTATCGCAGTTTGTTCTTGTATTATTTATCTAGAAAGATCTTTGCCGTGGCTTGCCTTTGGAAAAAGAACTATGCCATCCAAGATCAAAAAGCTTTCAGATTTGTTGCCTCCAGCGCTAATGGCTATTTTAGTTGTTTATAGTTTGAAGAGTTTAACAACTGCAGATTTTCATTCCGCAATCGCAATGATCATTGCCTCTATCTTTACAGCTTTGATTCATATTTATAAAAAGAACCAGATTCTAAGTGTATTTTTAGGAACTGTTGTATATATGATCTTATTGAATTGTAAATAAAAACCAACTTTACAGTTGGCTTTTATTTACAATAGTGAATTCTCTTTTCATCGAAACGATTTTGTTGAATGTGTGATTCTGCAGGATAACCAAGTGCGAACAAAGAAAACGCATGTAAATGAGATGGAATATCTAATATTTTTTCTACTTCTTTCATACGATCTTCTAATGGTGCAATTCCAATCCAAACACCACCTAGTCCTAAAGAGTCTGTTTCCAACCACATATTTTCCTGGGAAATAGATAAATCGATTTGTGCGAACATTGGTGCAGGTAAGTTGTCTGTTTTGTAAACTGGCACAATCACTACAGGTGCATTCGCACATGGTGTAGCGTATGGTGTAGCCTTAGATAGTGATTCAATTTTTTCTTTATTTTCAACAATATAAAATTCCCAAGGTTGTTGATTACACGCACTTGGTGCCTGCATACCTGCTTTTAAGATTTGGAGGATCTTTTCTTGTTCGACTGGTTGTTGTGTGAATTTACGAACACTGACTCTATGATAAATTTCCTTCATATAACTCCTTAGTTTAATCCATTTTTAATTTCTAAAACTTTCTTTTTTGTTAAACCTGTGCAATCAACGATTGTA
>CAVHRL010000053.1:0-14474 GCA_963638375.1 Lachnospiraceae bacterium | reverse complement strand
CATTGATTTCTTGTTTTAATACTTCCTCTAATTTGTCAAATGCTTGATTTTGATCTAAATCTTCATATTGATAATACATAGGAAATAAAACTACCTGAATCAATTTAATAATCAAAATAATTCTTCTTCTATTAGGTAAATTCCCTTCATTATTTTCTACAAAATGCATTTCATTGAGTTGATTTAAAATACTTAGATGATTTCCCATTCTTATTCTCCAAATAAATCTGTTGATAAATATCTATCACCACTATCAGGTAATAGAACTACAATTGTTTTCCCTTTATTATCTTCTTTTTGTGCTAATGCAATTGCGGCATGTAATGCAGCACCTGAAGAAATACCTGTTAACACACCTTCTTCATGTCCAATGATTTTTCCTGTCGCAAATGCATCTTCATTTGTCACTCTTACGATTTCATCATAAATCGTTGTATCTAATACTTTCGGAATAAATCCAGCACCAATCCCTTGAATCTTATGTGCTCCTGATGCTTCACCAGATAATACTGCTGAAGAATCTGGTTCAACAGCAATCACTTTCACTGCAGGATTCTTTTCTTTCAAATATTTACCTACACCAGTAATCGTACCGCCAGTTCCTACACCAGCAACAAAATAATCCACCTTTCCATCAGTATCTTCATAGATTTCTTTACCTGTAGTTGCGTAATGTGCTTTCCAGTTAGCTGGATTATCAAACTGACCTGCAATCCAAGCATTGTCAGTTGTTTCAGCAATTTCATTTGCTTTTTCAATAGCACCTTTCATACCTTTCTTTCCATCAGATAATACAAGCTCAGCACCATATGCCTTCATCAACTTTCTTCTTTCAATAGACATTGTTTCAGGCATTACAATGATAACTCTATAACCTTTACTTGTACCTACTGAAGCTAGACCAATTCCAGTATTTCCACTTGTAGGCTCAATAATAACAGATCCTTTTTTCAAGATTCCTTTTTCTTCTGCATCTTCAATCATCGCTTTAGCAACTCTATCTTTGACAGATCCAGTTGCGTTGAAATATTCTAATTTCGCTAACACTTTAGCTTTCAAATCATATTTCTTTTCAATATGTGTGAGTTCTAATAACGGTGTGTTTCCAATTAATTCTGTAACGTTTGTTTTAATATTTGACATTTTTCTATTCTCCTTATTTTTTAGTTAAAAGTACTAAACAAAAAAATACCGAAAGTCTTAAAACTCCCGGTCATTAATTTCTGTACTTTTATACTGTTGCTTAAAACAACTCTAACAGAACATTCCGAGAGCATATTTCTTACAGCAACAACAAACATTCATCATAAACTTTTTCATCATGCTCTCTTCCTTTCTTTAGTACTTTTAACTGGTAATACAGTAAAACTTTTATTTTTCCTTGTCAACTCAAATGATTCCTAATTTTTCTAAAGTCTTTGCGACACCATCATCTTTACAATCTTCCGCAATGATGTCTGCGTGTTTCTTTAAGTCATCTTTTGCGTTACCTAAGGCAACACCAATATATGCCTTTTCAACAAACGCAATATCATTTCCAGCATCCCCAAAAGCTATCACATTATCCCAAGTCAATTGATATTCTTTTAGCACTCTTTCCACAGAAGTTGCTTTATTAATATCTTTCAAAAACACATCGAATCCATTTCGAAATGACCACGCAAATTGTAGTTCAGGAATTTGATTTGAAAATGCTTCAATGATAGATTCATCTCCAATCAAAAATGTGCCCAATGGATATCCATGTTGTAAATGATGTTCTCTTTTCTTTGTATCATCAATGACACTATTTTCCCAAGGTGCACCTTTTTGTACATAACCATCCATAAACTTCTGATGATTTGCGTATGTCACGATTCGATCTTCAAACTTAAAACCTAGACCAATATCATTTCGAATACAAATATCAGTTATAGCATCCATGTGCTCTTTTTTCATTGGATGTTTTTCTAATATATTTCCAAAACGATCTGTAACACACGCACCATTGATTGTACCAATATATTCCATTGGTAAATCTTCAAATAATGACGGTTGTAAGAAAGTATAATGTCTTCCTGTATTAACGATTACTTTGATGCCTTTATTCATCGCCTTATTAAAAGTTTCTTTTAGATGCGCAGAAATACTTTGTGCACCTGCAGGGATGATCGTATTATCTATATCTACAACAATCAATTTAATATTTTCTATATTCTTATCCATGGAAAAATTATAGCACAACATGTAAAATATTATTGTTTTGTGCTCGTAGCTCAACTGGATAGAGTGTTGGCCTCCGAAGCCGAAGGTTGCGGATTCGAACTCCGTCGAGCACACGATATAAGGGACTTTATGCCCTTTTTTTGTTATAATTTTCTTAGAAAGAGAGGACTTTACCATGGACAAACAATCTATTGATTTATATTTAATTGCGAATTCAAAATATTTTGATTCTGCTGTCATTCCAATGCTTCGTCAAAGTTTAGAAAATTGTGATGAAAATGTATTCATTTCTTTACAAGCTATAGAGCTTAAAGATCCTACAATCATGTTATTAATTTCTATTTTTGTTGGAAATCTAGGAATTGATCGTTTCATGTTAGGTGACATTGGTATGGGAGTTTTAAAATTATTAACAGCAGGATGTTGTGGTATTCTTACAATTGTTGATTGGTTTACAGTCATGAAAAGAACAAAAGAAAAGAACTTAGCTGCAATATCAATGGTACTCTAATGCAATCTATTCTGATCGATTTCTTTCTACTTTTTATTGTTTCTATGATCTTGTATTTTTTTGGCGTTAATCTATGCCCTTTTCGTCATTTCTTGCATATACAATGTCCTACTTGTGGAATGAGTCGAGCTTGTATTAATTTTTTACAAGGAAATATTAAAGAGTGCATCGCTTATAATGCACTCTTTCTTCCACTATGTATTTGTGTATGTTTTTTTCTATGCACTTATAAAAATCAACATGTACAAATGTTCCTAAAACAGCATCAAAATAAACTCATTATTATTTGTTCATTTATTTTAATAACATATACAATTCTTAGAAACATCTAATTTAACATTTGTAATGTTTCATTTAACACCAACATTTTTATATGTCTTGATTTACAAGTCACTTCTCCATCCGTATGAACCCACATCGGTTGTTCACTCTGAATTTCAATCATCGAAGATCGATTCTCACTAACACCATGGAACTTCAAATGTGAACCAGAATACGCATATGGAAAGATACGAAAGAAATCAAATTGTGATAATTTATTTCCAACACATAAATCTAGTTTATGATCCCTTTCACTTGCATGTGGACAAAATTGAAAACCTCCACCTTCATATTTTGTATTCATACCTACCGCAAATAATAATTCTGGATAATCATATGTTGTTTGATTGATTGTTATTTTTGTTGGAATTCGTTTTGTAGTAGCGATGATTTTTATTGCGACAAATAAATATACTAATTTTCCTAAATGAATCTTATTCAAAATTTTTTTCATTGGTGAAATTTGTGCCCTTTGGCAAATATGTGCGTCAAATCCTATACCAGAAGAAATTACAAAACGACGATGTACAAATCCATCGAGTTGTTTTTGTTCTTTACATAATTCTTCATATCGATCAAAGTAAATCACTTCACCTACATCAATATTTCTTTTTACTGTTCCTCGCAAGATATCTTTTGTACATTGTTTGATATCTTTTTTCATTCCTAACCCCAAAGCAAAATCATTACCAGAACCACAAGGAATCAGTCCAATACGTGTTTGTCTAAAGTTTTGGATTCCATTAACAGCTAAGTTCATAGAACCATCGCCACCAATAATAACGATATTTCTTTCTTCATTTGTAGAAGTCAGATCCTTGATAATATCTGAAATATCATATTCTAAAGAAGAATAATAAACATTGTATTTTACATTTGCATCTTGAAATAATGGTTCTATTTCTTTGATCCATATTTTCTTACTCTTTCCCGAAGCACCAGCTGGATTAATAATCACATCAAACATAACTATTCCTCATCCGAAAAAGATAAATCAATTCTTTGCCCATCTTTCGAAATGATAGCATTTTCAAAAATTTCATGAATATCCTCTAAATAGATATTAGGATCATGCATACTCGGTGAATAATGTGTAAACCACAATTGTTTTACATTACATTTTTTCGCAATGTTAGCAGTTTCTTGCATCATGCTATGGCGATTCAACTTCGCTTTTTCTAGTTTTTCTATATCTCCATACATCCCTTCACCAATATAGAGATCTGCATCTTTCACATATTTCTCTATCATTTCCGTTGGACGTGTATCTGTAGAATATACAAAGTGAATTCCTTTTCTTGCATCTCCCAAAACCATATCAGGTGTATATGATATCCCATCAATTGTAACGGATTGATTCTTTTGTAAGATTCCCCAAGCTTTCATAGGAACGTGGTTTTCTTCCGCCTTTAGACGATCAAACTTTGGATTTCTTGCATACTTAAAATCATAGCTATAACAAGGTACAGAATGTTTTACAAAAAAGGAAGTAATTTGTAATCCATCAATTTCAAACGTATTTTCTTTTTCTTGAAACTCGACATAATTCACTTCAAAAGGTACATAACGAGCAATCATTTGTACCCCTTGTAATATATCTCTTAAACCTTTTGGACCATAAATCGTGATTGGTTCTGTACGATCAGCTTTTGCCATAGATAGTAAAAGCCCAGGTAAACCCGCAGTATGATCTGCATGAAAATGTGTTAGTAGTATCGCATCGATATGCTTACAAGAAATTGTTTGTTCATTCAACGCAATCTGCGTACCTTCTCCACAATCCACTAATACTTCATGCCCATTCCAACGCACTAAAAGACTCGTTAGCCAACGATATGGTAGTGGAACAGTTCCACCTGTACCTAATAAACAAATATCAATCATAGTACGAATATTTTATCACAAAAAATGCAGACCTAAGATCTGCATCATAAATTCGTCAAAACTTCTGATAATTTTGGCATTAATTGTTGTTTTCTAGAAATGATATTTGGATCAAATCCAGAATGTTCATCAAATGTTGTCTCAATGACATCAGCTACCACATGTGCCAATGGTCCAAAATAGTAGAACATAGAACCATTTCCCATCACATCTGTAAATAACATTACAAGAATATCTAATTTATTTTCAGCTTGTTCACGTTCCATATTCTCTAAGAATTGAGGAAGAATCTTCTGTACTTCATCCAATCTAGAATAGTTTGTTTGTCCAATCGCAAAATGATATTTTCCAATTTCATAATTCTTCAAGTCACGTGTCAAAATATCATGAGGTGTCGCATCAATCAACGATACAGATGCACCTAACATCTCTCTAGCATATCCATCTACATCATCAATTTCAGCTATCTTAGCTAAATAAGCTACCGTTTCACGATCTTCCGGTTTTGTCGTAGCAGATTTAAAATTCAAAGTATCTGACAAAATAGCAGATAACAATAATCCACTCATCACTTTATCTGGAACAAGATTTTTCTCTTTATATAATTGTGCAATGATTGTACATGTACTTCCGCATCTATGATTTCTATATTCTATTGGCATTTGTGTTTGAATATCACCAATATGATGATGATCTACAATTGCGATAATTTCTGCCATATCAATATTTTGGAAGGTTTGGTTCACCGCACTATGATCCACAAGAGCTACCTTTAATTTCTTATAGTTTCTTGTATGATATCTAGAAATCGCACCAACGATTTTTCCCTCATCATTTAATACTGGATAAGAACGAACACGAGAATTATTCATCTTCATTGCCACATCTTCAACATATTCGTTTTCATTAAACGTAATCACTTCTTTACGCATGATTTGTTCAACACTATAACTCTCCGTAATGACACGTGCAGTATTCATTGTGTCATTGATTGTTTCAACGATTGCACATTGATTTTGTCTCGCTAATTCAATCACACTAGGATTAGCCTTAACTCCACATGTGATGACTAAACATTTACAACCTCTATGAATAACATTCATTTGTTTTTCAATACCACTAGAAAGAATAGAAATACCATCTTTTAATGCGTACACTTCCATTTCATGTTCTTCTAATGTAATAACATGCACAACACCATTTGTAGAAAAATGTTCTGGACGATATACAACTTCTCCACCAATCGTTCTAGCGATATTATCTAATGTTGCGGTAGCCATTAAAGACACAAGATCTCTTTCAGGATGAATTCTTACACTAGATAAATTACTTGTAGAACAAATACCACATAGATTACCATTTTCATCACATACTTCTAAGGATCTATTTTGTGTTTGTAACATCACATGCCAAGCATGATGCACCGTTTCACTTTTTTGAATGATCGTTGGTTCATCAATTTCGATATCACAAATTCTAGCTCTTGCGTCTGTTTTTAATAATGGATTTTCCAATCCAAATTTCTTCAAAATAAACTTTGTTTCTTCATTCAAAGGACCTTGTCTACATGCAACTGCAGTATGTCCTGTACGATTCAAAAAATCTGTATATGTTATCGCTGCACATATGGCATCAGAATCTGGATGTCTATGTCCAGTCACATAAATTGTTTCATTCATTAATAAATACCTCTGCACCTATTTTAGCACAATCATTAAAATATCATATGGTTAATATTTGTGAAGAAAGTAAGATTATTTTCTAAATATTTGTGCTAATATATTGTTGTGAAAAGAGTTACCGATAAGCGGTTAACTCCAAATTTCAGCTAAGTGATCGCTAAAGATTGGTCGTCATCAGCGGTCATTTTCTTTTTGATTCTAAATATGTATCAATAGCTATACAGCAGCTTACTACAGATAATATCAAAGATATGACACTCATAAAATCTGTTATTGTCATACGCAGCTCCTCAAAACAGGAGTAAGAAAATCATTTCACTCCTATTTTGTTTCCCCTTTCTTTCAAGTAAAACAATTCGGAGCTAACCGCATACCGTTATGGTAACCCAATACTATATTCACAATTTTTTTATGAAATCCTTAAAAATTCTTTTCAAGAAATTAATCATGTGATTTTTATATGATTTTGTTAATTCTTTTTCATCAAATACTACACTTGCAATTTTGTATTAGTTAACTGTCTTTTTTCGCCATACCTCATGCAAAAAGGAGTGCATTTACACACTCCTCCAAGATTCATGATTCTAATGTGTTAGAATTTCATTTCCATCTTCTGTAATGAGAATTGTATGTTCCCATTGTGCAGAATCAGAACCATCTCTTGTATAGACAGTCCATTCATTATATGGATCAATTTCAACTGCAGCTTTACCTGCATTAATCATTGGTTCAATCGTTATAATCATTCCAGGTACTAATACCATACCTTTGCCTTTAGATCCAACATGTGCTACAAAAGGATCTTCATGGAAATCAATTCCTACGCCATGTCCACCTAATTCTCTTACGACAGAATACCCTTTAGAGTGTGCGTATTTGGCTATTGCGTAACCAATATCTCCAACCGTAGCCCAAGGTTGTGCAGCTTGTATCCCTATCTCTAAACATTTCTTTGTTTCTTCTACAAGTTTTCTTCTTTCTTCACTGACATTACCAACCATAAACATTCTAGATGCATCGGCATAATAACCATCTAAAATCGTTGTACAATCTACATTGATAATATCTCCATCTCTTAGTTTTCTATGACGGGCAGGAATTCCATGACATACTTCAGAATTAATAGAAGTACATACGCTCTTCGGAAAACCTTCATAGTTTAAAGGTGCACAAATTCCACCGTGTTCAGTTGTATATTTTGAAACGATATCATCAATTTCTTGTGTACTCATACCAACATGAATTAATTTTCCAACTTCATCTAAAACACCAGTATTAATAACACCTGCTTTACGAATAGCTTCTATTTGTGTTGGACGTTTGATCCATTCATCCTCAATAATTTCTTTATGTTTTTTACGAAGATATTCCATTCTTTCATAGATATGTGAAGGAATTGGTTCTTTTTCGTCTATCTCTTTCCAAATCTTTTCATCAATCATTTTATTCATCCTTCTAGTTATTTTGTTGTCGAACCAATACCACCTGTTCTTACTTCATCTGTATCATCATCAATCGTAATTCCAAATGGCATGAAGATTCCTTGTACCATTCCTTTATGAGCATCTATATGCAATTGTTTACCATCTCTAGAATCATTCATAAACTTACACATGATATGACCTTCATTTTCAGCGTTGTAATAATCTGCATCAATTACACCTACTGTATTATTCAACTGCATGCGATATTTAAACCCAAGAGAACTTCTTGGAAACAACATCAAAACATAACCATCGTCTATTTTAGCACGAATTCCACTCGGAATAAGCATAACTTCATTAGGATCCATTGTTATATCTACAGGTGCATAAAAATCATATCCTGCGGATTGTTTTGTTGCTCGCTTTGGTAAAGAAATAGAATCATATATTTTTTTGATTTCTTCTTCACTTCCACCAATATTTTTCTTCCAATCTTTTAAAAATTGTTCAAAAGATACTTTTTCAAATTTCGCGATCGCATTCATATTCACGCCTCCAAATTCATCATTAAAATATATAGAAATTGTGCCAATGCACTTTCAAAAGGATACACTGTTAATCGAATATTTTCACCTATTATTTCATGTTCTTTATACAACATCGCATGAAGGATCAATGTAACGATAGTTTTTTTATCTAACGTTGATACATAAGAAAGTATATCTGTAGGATTTAATGATGGTTTATATGGATACTCTTCATATGCAGCACATGCAAAGTTCGCTAAGATTTCATTTTTCGCTTCATCAAAATGATAAACTTTGTACATTGGCATATCACACATTTCCATTAACGCATCCAACATACCATAAAAATATAACTTATCACTCATATGTGTAACATGCATTTGTTCCATCAATAGACTTGTAATGACATGTTCAGAACGGAATCTTTCATTGATTGCGGTAGCGTTTTTTATACTTGTTTCTAATATCAAATATTCTTTTTGAAATTGTTGGAAATATTTTGGTAATGGAAATTTATAGAATGTATAACTATGTCCATAATACTTCTTATAATATTTCATTGCATCGTTATACCCTAGAATCTTTGCTTCTTGCATCTTTTCTTGATCAAAACATAAAAAATCATACAATGGTTTACTTGGATGAATCATTTGTATCATTTGATGATTCTGATAGAAAGGATGTAATGATTCTTCTCCCATTTCAATTGCGACAATTTCATCAGCTCCATCTCTTAATGCATAATCAATTGGACAATTATCATAATATCCACCATCTACATATTCTACGCCATCAATTTCTTTTACTGGAAAAGCAGGATAGGCAGAACATGAAGCAACCAACCAATCTTCTCCTTTATCTTTCATCATTTCTTTTGATACAAAAACACCATGATGTTCTTTCTTTGTTGCGGTAACACACGCAAAATCAACTTCTGAGGAAAAGAATTTATCAGGATCATAATATTGATGCACCAAATCATAGAAAGGTCGTATATCAATCCCTTTTTCTTTAATGTAATACTGCAAAGATGGAACAAATTCTTCTCTTTCATTAATAATTGTTTTCAATGACATATCTGTAGGAACAAATCCATTTACGATCTTATCAGCAGATAAATGCATATACATATCTTCTAATAAATCAAAATCTTTTTGTACGACCATTGCGGCATTTAACGATCCTACAGAAACACCAATCACTTTATCAAAACGATCTAATCCAAGTTGTTGTAAAGCTTGGATGACTCCTAATTCATAGATACCCTTTGTACCACCACCAGATAAAACAAGCGTTCTTTTCATCTTCATCACCTTCTCTATTATTTTAATCTTTCTTTTTTTAGATGCAAAAAACAAATCTCTCATCTTGTATTCTTTTCTTGTATAATAGAAATGTTGGAGGAAATATTATGAAATTAAATGTTGCGGTATTCTTTGGTGGAGAAACAGTAGAACATGAAGTTAGTATCATTTCTGCACACCAAGCAATGAATGCATTAGATAAAAATAAATATAACGTAATTCCTGTTTATGTCGCAAAAAGCAGAAAACTATATGTTGGTGACGAACTTACAGATATGAAAAATTACAAAGATCTATCTGCGTTAGAAAATCAATTAACACAAGTAACGATTGTATTAGAAGATAATAAAGTTGTTATTAAACCTGTTAAAACTTCTTTATTTGGAAAGAAAGAACTAGGAACAATTGATGTTGCGATTCCTGTCATGCATGGAACAAATGGTGAAGATGGAACAATCCAAGGTTTCTTTGAAATGTTGAAAGTTCCATATGCTGGATGTGATTTATATGGAGCATCTGTAGGACAAGATAAAGTACTACAAAAACATATTTTACATGATAATGATTTACCTATTACAGATTGGTTTTGGGTATATGGAAATGAAATTGATACAAACAAAGAAGAAGTATTAGAAAAAGTTCATAAGTTAATTTACCCTGTCATTTTAAAACCTGCACGTACTGGATCTTCTGTTGGTATTTCTATCGCTCATAACGATGAAGAATACTTAGAATGTTTTGAAGATGCAAGACAATATGATGAAAAAGTCATCACAGAAAAAGTTGTAAAGCCAATGGTTGAACTGAATTGCTCCGTATTAGGTGATGGCGCAAACGCTAAGGCAAGTGTCATTGAACAAGTTGGTTCTGTTTCTGGTGATGAATTGTTAAGCTATAAAGATAAATACCAAGGTGGTGGCAAAGGTAGTAAGTCACATGGGAAAGACGCTGGAATGGCTTCCACTGCACGTATCGTACCTGCACCTATCAGTGAAGAACAAACAAAGCTTGTTCAAAAACTCGCTTTAAAGACATTTAAAGTATTAGGATCTGCTGGTGTTTGTAGAATTGATTTCATGATGGATCAAGATACGAAAAAAGTCTATGTCAATGAAATCAATACAATTCCTGGTTCTTTAGCTTTCTATTTATGGAAAGAAGAAGGTATGTCATTTACAGAGCTTATGGATCATTTAGTTGAACTCGCTTTAGATCGTGAAAGAAGAAGAAATAAAATGACATTCTCATATGATACAAACCTATTGTCCAATTATTCTGAAGGTGGAACAAAAGGTGCGAAATCATCTAAAATGTAAGATATAATGTTGTTAGGAATTAGGAGGAATTATTAATATGTCAACACCCCATAATAGTGCGAATATTGGTGAAATCGCAAAAAGTGTTTTGATGCCTGGTGATCCATTACGTGCAAAGTTCATTGCGGAAACTTTCTTAGAAGACGCAAAACTTGTAAATAATGTACGTGGTGTACAAGGTTATACAGGTACTTGGAAAGGAAAACCTGTAACGGTAATGGCTAGTGGAATGGGAATGCCATCCATTGGTATCTATTCCTATGAATTATTTAAATTCTATGATGTAGAAAATATCATCCGTGTTGGTTCTGCTGGTGGATATGTTCCTGAATTGAAGTTATTTGATGTTGTGATCGCAGATAGTGCTTATTCTGAATCTAGTTACGCAAAAGAACAATGTGGTAATACATCTGATACACAATATCCAAGTAAAGAATTAAATGAAAAATTAATAGAAAGTGCTAAGAATCTTGGTATTCACGCAAATGTAGGCTGTATTCATTCTTCTGATGTATTCTATCGTGAAAGTAAAGAATACATGAAGAAAGTCGCTGAAAAGAATTGTTTAGCAGTCGAAATGGAAAGCTTCGCATTATTCTCTAACGCAAAAGTATTAGGTAAGAATGCATCTTGCATCTTAACGATTTCTGACTCTTTTGTAACACCTGAAGAAACAACTCCAGAACAAAGAGAGAAATCATTTACAGATATGATCAAGATTGCTTTAGATGCCGCAATTGCATAAAAGAAGATCACAACGATCTTCTTTTTTCATTTTCTTTTAACGCATCATTCACGTGAACAACACATTCCTAAAGTATTCTAATACCATCAGATAAAGATATCTGATATTCATAAATTATTCCCTCCCCTATTTGACTGTTGAAAGGCAGTCTTTTTTTATTCAGCCTTTTCAGAGAGTTCCATCCATCGCATCTCAGATTCTTCTAATGTATTTCTTTTACTTTCTAGTTGATCTGATATTTCTTTGATTCTTTCATATTCTGTAACAGAATTTAATTGTTCTTCTAATTGTTTGATTTCTTCTTCAAGAATTGGTAATTGATTTTCTAATTGTTCCAATTCTCTTTTTTCCATATACGTTAAATGTTTATTTGATTTTGTTTCTTTTTTGATAACTGGTGCTATTTTTTCTTTTGTCTGTTTTTCTTTACTTTCTAAATAATCTGAATATGTCATTTGTTTGATATTGATTTGTTGATTCTCAAATACAAATAAACGATCAGCGATTTTATCTAAGAAATAACGATCATGAGATACTGTAATCACCGCACCTTCAAACTGATCTAAATAATCTTCTAATATTGTTAAGGTTTCTGTATCTAAATCATTTGTAGGTTCATCTAATATCAATATATTCGGTGCTTGCATCAAAATAGAACATAAATATAATCTTCTTTTTTCACCACCAGAACACTTACTAATTGGTTTATATTGTTCTTCCTTATAAAACAAGAATCTTTCTAACATTTGTGAAGCAGAGATTGCTTCATGATCTGCTGTATAGACAACTTCACCAAAATCTTTTAAATAATCAATGACTCTTTGATTTTCATCAAACACTTCATTCATCTGTGCAAAATACCCAATCTTAACCGTTTCACCAATTGTAATGCTGCCTTGATCAGGTTCTATTTGACCCATAATGATTTTTAACAATGTACTCTTTCCACAACCATTGTTACCGATGATACCAATTCTATCTAATCGCATGACTGTATAAGAAAAGTCTTCAAATAACGGTTTATTTGGGTAGGATTTTGAAATATGATCAATGATGATTGTTTTATTACCAAGTCTAGTACTTGCGGACCTTAACTCCAATGTATCTCTTTGCTTCATAGATTCCATTTCCGCAATTTTATAAAATCGTTCAATACGACTCTTTTGTTTCGTACTTCTAGCTTGTGCACCTGCGCGAATCCATTCCACTTCTGTTTTTAAAAATCTTTGACGTTTATGTTCTTGTGTGAGTGCTTGTTGATAACGAATTTCACGCTGTTCTAGATAATCTGCGTAGTTTCCTTCATACGTATAAATATGCCCTTGATCTACTTCGACGATATGATTTGTGATACGAGATAGGAAGTAACGATCATGTGTCACTAATACAATCGCTTTAGAAACTCTTTGAAGATATTTTTCTAACCAAACGATCATATCTTGATCTAAATGATTGGTTGGTTCATCTAAAAGATATAGATCTGCTTTTTTAATCAAAGAAATTGCCAAGGCAACTCTTTTCTTTTGACCACCAGATAACGTATCAATCTTTTCTTCATAATTGGTTAAACCAAGTTTATTCAAAATAGATTTAATTTCATAATCTTCAACTTTCTCATCCATATAGGAATTAACAGTTTCATAAATCGTTAATCCATTTTGAAATTCCATTGTTTGTGGACAATAGGATATCTTATATTTCTTTAATACTTGAATCGTACCAGAATCTTGTTTTTCTACTTGTGCCATTAATTTTAATAACGTACTTTTTCCAGCACCATTTAAACCAACAACACCCCATTTATCATTCTCATTCACCACAAAATTCACATGATCAAGAATTGGATTCACCGCATATTTATAACTTACATTTTCTAAAGACAATATCATTTTTTATTTCTCCACGTAGAAATTATTATACAATATTATCAACTATAAGGAGTTTAATTATGAGTACAACATTAACATTAGAAGAAAAGAAAGATTTGATTCGCATGGCAATTGCCGCAAGAAAATTTGCGTATACACCATATAGTGATTTTAAAGTAGGCGCTGCATTACGTGCCAAAAATGGCAAAATATTTACAGGTTGTAATATAGAAAATGCTTCTTTTACACCTACTGTCTGCGCTGAAAGAACTGCATTATTTAAAGCTGTATCAGAAGGCGTTACAGAATTTACAGATATCGCAATCGTTGGCGCTCGAACAAATGAAATCAATGAACAAATCACTTCACCATGTGGTGTTTGTAGACAAGCATTATTTGAATTCGGTGGAAAAAATTTAAATGTCATTCTCGCGAAAACTGAAGATGATTTTATTGAAGAAGATTTAGATACTCTACTTCCTTATGGATTTGGTCCAAGCAATGTAGAAGGAAATAGTGCAGTTAAATAGAAAACAGAAAAAAAACAAGATTGAAATATTCAGTCTTGTTCTTTTATTATTCGTGAACTACCACACCTAAACACTACGTGTTATAGATGTGGCTTCTAAGGGCTTGTGTTCCCTCAGACTTTCGTCTGCCATTGATACGGTTAAGACACAGTATATT
>CAVHRL010000052.1:0-14666 GCA_963638375.1 Lachnospiraceae bacterium | reverse complement strand
TTGATTCATATATTTTCCCCTGCCAAACTATTATAGCAATAAAAATGTGCTTTTTAAGCACATTTTTATAAATTAGTCTTTCGCTCTAGAATTGTATTTTCCATCTGCAGTGCTAACAACTACTGTTTCACCTTGTTGAATAAAGAGTGGAACTTTGATTTCTAAACCAGTTTCTAAAACTGCATTTTTTTGTGCAGAAGTTGCTGTATCACCTTTCACTGCTTGTTCACATTCAGTGATTTGTAAAGAAACTTTATCCGGTAGAATAACACCTAAAATTTCTCCATTAAATACCTGAATGTTGATCATTTCTGAAGGTTTCAAGAAATTCTTTTCCCATTGTACTCTTTCTTCAGGAATCTCAATTTGTTCATAAGTTTCTGTATCCATGAATACTAATGAAGATCCATCGTCATACAAATACTGCATTTCTCTTTTATCAATATAAGCTTCTTCTACTCTATCAGATCCAATAAGACCTAATTCCTTTACAACACCTGTTTTAGGATCCTTTACTTTTAAAGCTACTTTCATCTTTGCCATAGCAGTCTTATTCAAAGACTTTTCAATGCATTGATATAAGTTTCCTTCCCATATAAAACATTGTCCTGGTTTAATTTCTGTTGATTGAATCATTTTTTATACCGCCTTTTCTTAACGATATTAATTTTATAGAAATCGCGTTTTTTGTCAATCAATGGCATTTCTTTGACTCGTATAAGATAAGATGATATTTTCTTCAAAATCATACGTTATAACAAGTTGTTCTTCATATTCTGAATGAACATCAACATAAACATATGGTTCTTCTTTGATATAAGAATATGAACAAGTATTTAGAAAAAGATTAGATTCCTCTTCTACGATTTCTCGTTGTTTTAAATCATTGATAACTTCTATTTCTTGTTGGAGATAGATATTTGCTAGTTTCATATTCATGATTGTTTGAATCATTTTTTGATCCATGATACTGATCAAGAAAATAATAGAACTAATATAAAGAAGAATTGATAGAAAATATGTTGAAACAAATCCACTGTCACTTTGCGATAGCTTCTTCGTATTGATTTCCATTTCTTTCATAACAAATAATAATCACATCATCTTCGCATTCAAATTCACAAGAATCTACATTCGTATACATGATTTGTGTACCAGGTTGAATAATAATATTGTCATTTACAAGTCCTAGATGCATTTCTTTCTTTTGATATTGGAAGTACAATGTTTGATCTTCAATCTTTAAGTCATAAGATATCGCTAATATTCTTCGTAATTGATTTGTCGCTATCATATCTTGTATTTGGAAGTTTCGTACTAACCCTTTTGATAAAACCGAAATACTAGATAAAACAATTGGTAACAAAGATACTGTAATCAACAGTGTCAAAAGAAAATCAACTAAAATGGTTCCTCTATGATTTCTTTTTTCCATAAGCTATTATAAAATCCCATAAATTCTTCTTGTTCTATTTGAAATTGTTCTTGTATCTTTGCTTGAATATTTGTATGCGTTGTAACCGTTGAAGAAACAATCAAACAAATGACTGAAATAATACAAACACTAATCAGAGCATCTTTCAACAAGTCTGCCACCTCCTAGTTCTATCACGATTGAACATTTACCATCATGGATCGTCTGTGCTTTTGATACATTTCCAATTTCATTGAAGCGAATCGTTTCATCTGCGTATGAATAATTTACTTTTTGGCTTTCTTTAATTGCTTGAGATTGGTGTAACCAATAGTCTATTGGAAATACATACCAATCTGTTTTAGAGAATTCATGAACAGGCAAAACAAGTAATGACAATATCGAAATCCCAACAAATACCACACAACATTCCACTAATGTAAACCCTTTATTCGATGCTTGCTTCTCCATCTATGATCACCAACTGTTTAGAACCGTCACACTGCACTTGTGATTCACTTAGTAGACCTGCATTCACCAAATCATCTACGCTGCTTGGATATTCATCATATTCCATCTTATATTCCAAGATTGCCGCATCAGCAACTTTTTCAAGAGCTTTGCACCCCTTGTTATTCACAACCCCTAATGTTTTTTGAATCGATGGAACAGATAGTAAGAAGATTACTGAAATAACAATCACTACAATTGTCATTTCTAATAGTGTAAAACCACTTTTTTGTTTTGTTTTCATACAAACACCTCCACTATACTATTCACAATATTTTTTTAATTCCCAAAAAAATATTTACAAATTTTGTAACATTGTCATAGGAACCATTAAGATTTGATATACAAATATCATAACTACACCAATCAAAGAATAAGAAAAAAGTTGTGTCAAACGACTAAATCTTTTGATTGCGATTGTTTTTTTGAGTTGTACCATTTGTAGATATCCTTCTAGCATTTCTTCACAATTTGAAGAAATAATTGCGATCTTAAAGAAACGCAATAATGTTTTTTCGATGTGTATTTTATTTAATGCTTGCATCATTGTTTCACCATTTAATAGATGTTGATTCAAGATGCTTGCGATATAGGATACACATGGTTGTTCATGTACTTGAATTAATATTTCCAAGGTGTCTTTTGTTGAAATATTTCTTTTTTGACATTCTAAGAAGAATCTAGCGAATTGTGCTGAAATCGTTTGAACAAAGATACCATTTGGAAAGTATTGAGAAATAAACTGATAAGTATTCACAATTTGTGTTTTCTGCAACAAAAATATAACAACACAAATCGAAAATAAAACAATGATTAATATAAATCGAATTCCATATCTTATGATATTTTGTAATATAACATAATTATTAGATTGCATTTGAAAACCTGCTAATAAACTAATCATATTTGGCAATATCAATTCATTAAATAGATATACGCCCACAATGACACCTATTAATAACATGGATGGATAAAACATTCCATTCATCATTTCTTTTCTATTTTTATCTTTTGCTTGTATGATTTCAATACACGTAGACATGCTTTCTAAAAATGGCATACATTGAATAAAGCTTTCAAACAATGCTCGATATTTCTTTGGACAATAAACATGAAAGAATGTATTTAAACTTTCTCCGTGATTCAATCTTGCTACAATACAATCAAATACATCTTTGTTTTGTTTATCATATAAAATATTCATTGCATCCTTAATAGAAAATCCGCTTTCTAGAAGTTGTTTTAACGCAATACAATCTTCAATCTGTAATGTATGGTCGTGCTTGTTCAAACGAAATGATATTTTGTTGATAGAACGATACAACTCTTTCTTGTAATGTTTTAAAATCATCTTCCATTTCCCCTTTCTCAAAATAATGAAGTATTTGTTTTTCATTCATGATTTCGTAAACACCAAATATATGATCACTTTGATCAGAAAATAATCTTTGTGAACTCACTCCTTTTAAAACATCCTGTAATTGATATCGATCAACGCCTAAATCTAACATTCTTAATATCGTACTCATACATGAAAAAGAATGAATCGTACTAATTACCACATGACCAGTCAAAGCACAACGCACTGCCATTTGAGCCACCAATTCATCTCTAATTTCACCAATCATAATAATATCTGGGTCATGTCGCATTAACTGTTTAATTCCTTCAGCATAAGAAAGATGTTGTTTTTCATTGATCTGTATTTGTACATACTTCTCATTCACAACTTCAACTGGATCTTCTAAAGAAAAGATTTTTTTACCATTTGTTTCATTTAATAGTGTATACACGGTTGTTGTTTTCCCACTTCCTGTTGGTCCAGAAAACAAAAATAAACCATTTGTTTTATGCGTAATATTATTTAGATATTGTTTTGTATCATCTTCTAAACTTAAAGAATTCATCGTTAAGGCATTTGTTGAATTTAAGATTCTTAATACTCCAGATTTCACATAATAAGAAGAAACAAATGAAAACCTGAGAGATAATTCTTTGTGCTCAATTATCTCTTTAAATGAACCAGTTTGTGGTCTAGATACATCAGAAACATCTAAATTTGATCGATACATCAAATAATGAAATAAACGAATATCTTCTTCTTTTGGGATCAATTGTTTCATTTCTCCTTTGATTCTCATTTCAATCGATATTTTCTTATTACTAGATAAATCAAAATGAATGTCACTTACACCATATGTCAATGCAATTTTTAATATTTCTTGTAATCTATTTTTCATAATACCCCTAATACAACATTCACAAAAAAAATCAAAAATCCAAAAAAAAGTAGGAATTTTCATTCCTACTCTCATCAATACAGTTTTTTAATTAGTCATTCATGAGTTTTCTAGCATATGCAACAGTACCTTCACCATCCATCATGCCATACATTCTCATATCGATACCTTCAATAGGTTTTCCAGGATACTTAGCTTGTAGCTTAGCTAATGCGTAACGAACTTGTGGTCCTAGAAGAATAACATCAGCATCTGGTGCATGCTTTTCTTCTTCATTCAAGCTATAAGCGGCGATATCATAATCCTTTCCAGCCTTAGCAGCTGCTTGTTTCATCTTATTAACTAATAAAGATGTAGACATACCTGCTGCACAAAATAATACAATTTTCTTGTCTGCCATTTTTTTAAATCTCCTTAATCTGTAAGTGCTTTCACTTGAAAATAATATATCACTTCTTCAAACAAAATTCTATATTTTTTTATGATTTTCCAAAAATTTCTATTGTCCATGCCAATTCATCGTATAAGTCCCGTCTACTCTTTCTACGACGATATAATACCACCCAACATCCAATGATGTTGTTTCATTATAAGAACCACTACCATTAACTTCTGTAATATCAAATCTTTGACTTTGATCAATTGTTAATGCGTACAGCTTAAAATAACCTGTTCCATCAAATGTTCCATTGAAGTTCATCGCACCAGTTTCTAGATTCATTAAACGAATCTTATACGTTTCGTCTTCATAAACAACTTCACCATTTTGAGATTCATCCACTTCTATAGGTAAATCAAATGTTGTAGTCGTTTCTTCTTCAGAAGAATCATCACTTTCTTGTTTTGTTTGAACTACACCTGTTGAAAATAGTTTTTTATCAATCGTTACAATCGAAGAATCATTATTTGATATCTTTACATTTTCTAATGTACCAGTCACAGTATAATCTTGATCATTTTCATGATACGTATAAGTTCCATAAATCGTATCTTTTTGTATGACAACTTTCCCTACCGTACAAACTTGTTCAAGTTGCTTACAATGATTTCTAACAGCCATATTAAAAACATTTTCTGCTTCTGTATCTGTAAAATCTGTTTGAGAAATTGGTGTCGTGATTTCCATTGTGGAACTTGTAGAAGAAACCTCTTTTTGACTACATGAAACTAAAAAGCAACAACAAACAATCAAAATAATCCTTTTCATTTGTTAGCTCCAAAATAATATTGAATATACATATTCGTATCTAATTCTTGTTTAATCGTTGATTTAGGACCATGTCCAGGTAATACAATCAAATCATGCGGCATGTCAAAAAACTTCTTTAAAGATTCTTTCATTTCCATTTCACTTCCACCATATAGATCCGTTCTACCAATACTTCCTTGAAATAAAGTATCACCTGTAAACAACAAATTACGATACCGTATGACAACGCTACCTTTTGTGTGTCCAGGAGTCTTAGTCACTTCCAATCTAAAAGTACCAACTTTACTATCTACCTTTAAAGGATTTACTTCTGTATATATTGGCGCATCAAATCCATGACTTCCAGCATATTTCGGATCTACTAGATCATAATCATCTAGATCCATATAAACAGGACAATGATAAATATCTACAAGATCATCAACAGCACCTGTATGATCCTCATGTCCATGTGTTAATACGATTCCATCTACTACTTCATTCTTAGTAATACATTTTTGAATTTCTTTTGCATATTTTCCTGGATCAACAATTAATACATGATCATTCTCATGTAATACATAAATATTTTCTCCATACAAACCAATTGGTAAAACATCTAATTTCATACTAAAACCTCACGTTGTTACTTTACCATAACTATAAAAAAAGTGCTCATAAATAAGCACTTAAAGTACATTTTCGTACATGTGTAAGAATAATCTTACTTCTTCTCCTTATGAAGAGTCATCTTATTACAACGTGGGCAATACTTTTTGATTTCCATCTTTTCAGCATGCTTACGCTTGTTTCTTGTACCGATGTAGTTTTCTTCACCACATTCACTGCACTTAAATGTAATATTGTCTCTTGGCATTGTTTATTCCTCCTGACCTTTTTTGCTAGATGAGTATATCATAAACAATAGTATTTTCCAAGTGTTCGAAACTCACTAACGCAAGATATATTAGCTTTTTTTCAAGTTTTTGTCTACTATTTTTGTTCATATGCTTTATCAGAAAGAATCCGATTAACTTTCTTTACAACATTCTTTGTTCTTTCACGAGTCTTTGTATCTATCACATCAACACTTTCTAGCTTTTGATATCTTTCCAAAATTCCAAACAAAATCATTACATAACGATAATATTGTTGATTCATTCTTTTCTCATTTACTAATAAAGTTAATATATTTTTTAATTGAAAAAGATATTCTAAAATATAAGAATCTTTGATTACCATATATTCCTCTAATGACACAAACATACTTGAATATGTTTTTCTTTCTTTGACTGGAATCTTTAATGATTTACATTTATGAATCAATACTTCATATAAATCATAAGCATATTTTTGATCATTTAAGAAATATTGTGCTAAAGAACCAAATGGATAATCATTCTTATAAACTTGAATATCCCATATTGTTTCAACAGGATAACTTTCAGGCTTCAAAGTAAAAGTATCTTCATTTATTTGAAGGATGATTTCTTCATCTGTTAATCCAAAATAATCTTTTAGATATCTTTCAATACCAGCTAATTTATCATCTTGATATGTATGTGATACTTTCTGTTTATATTTTACAATGATCATAAATGTTCCAAATGGAACTAATATCATTAAGAGTTTTGACAAAAACATTTCTAGAGTCATATAAATATTATGTATGTTTTTTTAACAAAATCAAAAGAAAATGAGATAATACTTGTGGAGGGATTACTCATGAAACGTACTGAAACAACTCCAGTATATGTTGGAGGATTACAGATTGGAGGACAAAATAAATGTATCTTACAATCTATGACAAATGTTCCTGCGAAAAATGTAAAGAAAACAGTTGAACAAATATTAGAATTAGAAGAAAACGGATGTGAATTAATTCGTATTGCGGTATTAGACGAAGAAGACGCTAAAGCAATACCAGCAATCAAAGATAAGATTCATATTCCATTGGTAGCAGATATTCATTTCAATCACAATTTAGCACTCATTGCGGCTGATGGAGGAGTTGACGCCATTCGTATCAATCCAGGTAACATTGGTAGCCAAGAACATACAGAACAAGTCGTTAGAAAGTGTAAAGAAAAACACATTCCAATTCGTATTGGAATCAATGGTGGATCATTAGAAAAACAATTCTTAGAACAATATGGTGGATTATGTGCAGAAGCAATGATTGCTTCCGCCGATAGACACGTAAAGATTTTAGAAGATCTTGATTTCCATGATATCGTATTATCTTTTAAAAGTAGCGATGTTGAGCTAACGATTGCGGTATATGAACTTGCTAGCAAGCATTACAAGTATCCTCTTCATTTAGGCGTTACAGAAGCTGGTGGTTTTGCGGAAAGTGCCGTAAAATCCTCCGCTGCATTAGGAACACTATTGCATGAAGGCATTGGAGATACGATACGTGTATCTGTATCAGCTCCGCCAAAAGATGAGCTCATCATTGGTAAAAAACTTTTAAAGGCATTCCATCTAACAAGCAATGTTCCAGATTTGGTAGCTTGTCCAACATGTGGAAGAATTCAATATGACATGTTACCACTCGTAAAAGAAATGGAAGATTATTTAGAAAGTATCCATGAAGATATTACTATCGCTATCATGGGATGTCCTGTCAATGGGATCCAAGAAGCTGGTAGAGCCGATATCGGAGTGGCTGGTGGTTATGATTCTGGTCTTCTATTCCGTAAAGGTGAAGTGATTCGTAGAGTTCCACAAAATGAAATCAAAGACGCTTTAATTGAAGAAATCAATAAGATCATTGAAGAAAAACACAAGTATTGAAAAAGCAGATGAGACATTCATCTGCATTTCATTTTTATGACATATTCTTTCGTATTTTCTACAAGTTTTCTTTCCTCTGTAAAAGAAAATCCTTGTTTTTGATAAAACGCAATCGCATCTGAATTTTTCTCTAACACCCACAAATTATTACAATGATATTTCTCTTTTGCCATTGTAATCAATGTAGATCCAATACCCTCTCTAGAAAAGAAATAGTCTATATATAGTTCAACAATTTCTTTTTCTCTAATGTGAATCATACCTTTTACAATACCATCATCATATACATATAATTCTCTAAGAATTAAAGGATTTTGATATTCTTTGATTACTGAAATCACCTGCATCACATTAAAAGAATACGCATCATCATGAAAGATTGAACGATACTTCATTCTTTTATCAAAAACCAATATTTCAGCTATTCTACATAAGTCCTTTTCTTCAGCTTTTCTAATATATTCCATATCAAATTATATCTCCATTCAGTCTTTTATTATTAAAGAAACTCTACAATTTTGAATATCTTTTTCTAATTCTTTTTGTATGTTTTCTCTAAACATTTCTATTTCTTCATATGTTGTTTCAGGAAGAAATTCTACACAAATATCAACATCAACATAAACACCATTATAATGAGAACTAATACTTCCAAAATGATGATAAGAATCATTTAATTTCGAAATTGCTTTGAGAATTAACAATTGTTTTTCTTCTGATAAAGTATGATCTGTTAATTCATGAATGACATGACGAATATGTTTTGAACAAATATATAACAAAAATATAGAAATCAAAATACTTAAAATTGGAGAAATATACCATGTAAGAGGATGACTTCTAAGCAGCCACGCAATCAATATAGAGGTAAATGTCACAATATCAAATAATAATTCACCAATATCTGCAAATAACTCACTCTCTGTTACTGTAGATGGATTTTCTTTATTAATTTTGTTTTGTTGATAAACAAAAATTCCATCTACTAATATATTTATAACTTTAAATCCAACAACATAAATTAATAAGTCACTTGGTTTTTCAGGATGAATCATTTCCATGATTGAAATAATAATCACACATAATAAACCACCAATCTCAATACTTTGACAAAAAAACGTCGTTATTGCTTCTAACTTACCAACACCATAATTATATTCATACTTCAAATCATGGCTCATTTTTCTTGATTGAATCACAATCAATCCATCACTCACTACTTTTCCTAATGAATCCACAAAATCCAACCAAGTCAAAATAGAATTTGATACGATTGCTGATAACATAACAGCAATTACATTAGGTATTTCATAAATAAACGAAACAAAACTTAAATTTCGTTGTTTTTGATAACTTTTTTCTTGATTCATTCTTAATTCCTCATCAATTTAAACATTATTATAAAACAAAAACACCCAAGCAATAACATGCTTGGGTAAAAGTAAGAATTACTTACTAGCAAATAAAGATGAGAAATCAAATAACTTAACGATTCTATCCCAGAAACTTGTCTTCTTTTCTGTTGTATCTTCAGTTGTTGTAGTAGTTGTAGTTGCTTTAGCACCTTCAACCTTATAAACAAACTTAACACTACCATCTGTACCATCAGAGATACCAGAATAGTTGTTATATGAAGAACCTTGTTCCTTAACAGCATTTAATAGATCTGCTGCATCTTCCATATTAGAAATACGTGAATCATCTGTTAGTTTAGAAATAGCTTCATCATTGTATTGAACTAATCCATCATATAAAGTTTTAGCACCTTCAGATAATTGGTTAGCACCATCTGTTAGAGATTGTGTACCATTCTTTAATGTAGAAGCTCCTTGTGATAAAGTAGCTGCACCGTCATTTAATTGACTAGCTCCACTTGTTAATTGTTGTAAGCCAGAAACTAATGATTTAGAACCTTCATAAGCAGCTGCAACACCATCTGTATAATCTTTGACACCTTGTCTAAATGTTGCAACAGATTGTAATTGTTCCTTTAAAGATTTCAATGTTTCAATAGAATCACCACTTGTAGCTGTAACTAAGTTATTCAAATAACCTTTTACAACTTGTTTACCTTCATCTGTTTGTGAAGCAGTTTTGTTATCGGAAATTGCAGTAGCAATACCGACATCAGATTGTACAGCAGAAATCATTTCTACTAAAGAAGTTTTATCAGCATGTTGTTCAGAACCTTCTGTTAATAATACAGCGATTTGAGTATCTGTTAATGAAGAGTTATTAGATTTCAAAGTTGCACTAATTGCAGAATATACAGTAGCATCGCCTTGAGCATTTCTTAAATTTGTAATATATGGTGAAATTGTTTCATTATCTACACCTAATGCAGCATCTGTTGTATGAACAGTATCAACTACTTCCTTAACAATCCCTGCTAATTGAGCTAATTGTTCATCAGTTAAATTACCAAAGTCAGTCAAACCCTTTGATAATGCAGTTGTTAATACAACTTCAGCTTGTCTTGTTGTTAAATCTGTAGCAACTTTTTCTTTTACTAATTTTTGTACTTTTCCAATAGCACCTTCATATGTTCCTAATGTTAAGGCTCTATCAACATTTGTAAAATCACCACTTGAGATTTTTGTTGCATCTGATTGAGCTGTTTGAACATTTGTAGCAATTGTTAACTTACTTGCATTTTCTTGCATATAAGCAGTTAAATCTGATGCACCTGCTTTAGCAGCCATATAAAGAACCATGTTCAAAGTATCAGTGTCTAATGTAATACCTTTTGCGATTAATGAAGCATTAATTTGATCTAATGCAGCTTGACGCATTGTATCAGTAATACCTGCATAGTAACCTAATTGGTCAGCGTAGTTGCTCCAAGTTAATTCAGCATAGTTAGGATCTTTTTTGATTGTATCTTGTTGAGCCAATTGGGCATTTGCAGTCTTAAGAATTGCATCTGCAATTTGATTTGCTCCACTAACTAATGAATCATTGTTACCAACTAATTGAGCTAAACCAGAACTTAATGCTGAAGCTCCACTAGTTGCAGAAGTTGCACCATCAGCTAAAGATTGTGTACCACTCTTTAATGTATCAACACCAGACAATAAAGAAGAAGCACCATCATTTAATTGGCTTGCACCATCAGCTAAAGTATTTGCTCCATCTGATAATGTCTTAGATCCACTAATCAATTGATCTGTAGCGTCTTTTAATTCATCTAATTGATCAAAGATGCTTGTTAGATCAGTATCTGCGAAGTCTTCTTTTAATGCATCTGTTGAAGTTGCAGCAGCTAGCATTAATGTTGGAGACTCAAAGTTTGTTGTATCAGCTTCAATCGTAATATCATCAATTAAGTAATCAGATAACTTACTCATTGTATCTCCATCTAATACAGATTCTAATCCATCTCTTAATCCTGGAATCAATACTCCAGCAATAATAGAATGTGAAGAATCAGAAGTAACTGTACCATGGTTTACTTCTACGTTAGAGAAGTTATCTTCATCTAACATTGCTCCTGCGCCTGTGATGAATGGCGTAACTAAATCATATGACTTATCACCTACTGTGAATGTCTGTTTGCTTGTATTCTCAACAGAAATCTTGATTTTAACATGTCCTGATTTACCAATCATGTCTTCTGCAGAATATTCTTTATCATTTAATGTATAAGTAATCTTTACATTTAATGGTAAATCTTTTGTTGAAGTACCTTGATAGTAAATATCTGTTGAATCTGTTGTCCAAGTATATCCACCATTTGTTGAAGTTACTGCATCAGTACTCTTTAAGTTTTCTACATCTGATAAATCAGAAGTATCTGTATAGTTTGAAAATCCAGAATCAGAATGTAATGTATCAGAAACTGTAATCTTCTTTACAGAACCATCTGCGTTTAATACTGTATATACACTTTCATTCTTTGTTACGGAAGATGTATCATCTCCTTCTGCTTTTACTGGTAATGAAGAACCTGCAATCAATAAAGTTGCGAGCAAAGCGGAAGTAATTGTTTTTGCTTTAGTCATATGTTTTATTCTCCTTCCTTTTGTGGCTTTGGCCATCCAAGTGTTGTATGACGAATCAATGATTCAAATAGAATCAAGAAGCATGGTAATACGAAGATAATTACGATCATAGAGATAATTGCACCTCTTGCGATCAATAAACAAATACTTTGTAATAGTTCCATTTGAGATATCAAGGAAACACCTACTGTAGCTCCAAAGAATGTTAATCCTGAAGTTAAGATAGATTGTGAACATTGATATACTGCAATCTTAGCTGCTTCAAATTTGTTGTTTCCATTTGCCAATTCTTCTTTGAATCTTGTTGTCATTAAGATTGCATAGTCTACTGTTGCACCTAATTGAATCGTTCCAATAACGATACTAGCAATAAATGGTAATGTTGTTCCTGTAAAATAAGGAATTGCCATATTGATAATAATTGCAGATTCAATAGAAGCAACTAATAGAATTGGTAAGAAAATACTCTTGAAACTAATTGCGATGATTACAAATACGAATAAGATAGAAATCCAGTTAACCATATTGAAGTCAACATTAGC
Source organism: Lachnospiraceae bacterium (assembly GCA_963638375.1). Classification (GTDB taxonomy): domain Bacteria; phylum Bacillota_I; class Bacilli_A; order Erysipelotrichales; family Erysipelotrichaceae; genus Bulleidia. The sequence goes on along the minus strand of CAVHRL010000052.1, from coordinate 1,974 downwards.
GATTTCAATCAAGTCCTTTGTCATTGGTGCTTCACCTGTTACTACACCAGTAGAATCATATTTTTTAACAATTTGTGTTAATTGATCAATTTGATCATTAATTTCATCTGTACCTGCTTTCAAAGAAGAATTGACCATAATGAGTTCATGTCCATTAGAGATAAATGTATCATTTACCATTTCTGGTAAAACACTAGATGGAATAGAAGCTCCAATAAATTGTTCTACAGATAAACATGATGTAATGTTGTCCAAGCTTTGGATTTCTTTACTCATTTGTTTTACATCTTCATCAAGTAAATCATCTTTTACAATAACGAAGTATGAAGATGTCATATTAAAGTCTTCTTTTAACTTTTCGTTACCAACAATACCTGTCATTGTATCTGGTAATGAATCTGTTAATGTGTAATATTGTTCAACTCTTGGATATGCAAGTCCAAAGATAGCTAAAACACATAAGAATACGACTGGAATTGTTTTGTAATGTTTTGTGACAAATTCACTTGCACGTTTTAGCTTAGGAATCAATGGTTTATGTTCCCACTTCCAGATTTTGTTTCTAAACACTAAGATCAACGCTGGAAGAATTGTAATTGTACTTAATACACCAAGTACTACACCCTTCGCCATAACAAGACCAATATCTTTACCTAATGTCAATCTCATAAAGCAGAGTGCTAAGAATCCTGCTACTGTTGTTAAAGATGAAGCTGAGATAGAAACGCCAGTATTGACGATTGCGTTTTCCATCGCATCAAAATCATTATCAACTAGCTTTCTTTCTTCTCTCCATCGATTGACTAAGAAGATAGAATAGTCCATCGTAACACCTAACTGTAATACAGTCGCAAGCGCTTCGGTAATATACGATATTTGTCCAAAGATAATATTTGTTCCAAAGTTATATAGGATTGGGAATATAAGTCCAATCATAAATAAGAATGGAAGAATATTTGATTTCAAACCAAGCCACAATACAACGATACATGCACCTACAGCAATCAAGATATAGATTGGTAACTCTTGATCAACTAATGCTTTTGTATCTTGTAAGATAATAGACATACCACCAATGTATGCTTCTTCTGAACAAATCTTTTTGATCTTTGCGATAGCATTCATTGTGCTTTGAGATGCTGCTGTATCAGAGAATCTAACAATCATCATTGTTGCGTCCTTATCAGAATTAAACATGAAGTCATAGATTTCATCAGGTAACATATCTTTAGATACTGTTACATCCAATACATCAGATAACCAGAATGCTTCGGATACTCCATCTACCTCCGCAATTCTTTCTTTTAAATCTAACAATTGTGCAGTTGGCATATTTTCAACTGTAACCATTGCACTACTTGCTAGATTAAAATCTTTTTCCAAGTATTGCTCACCTACCATAGAATCTAATTCACTAGGTAGATATGTCAAAATGTCATAATTGATTTTAGTTGATACAGCTCCAATTGCAGATGGAATCAGCAATAAGATTGAACAAATCAAAATCAATTTACGAAATTTGACAACAAAGTGTGCAAATTTCTTCATAAAGCCTCCCATTAATGACCGTTGGTCATTTCCGTTAAATATTATAGGATTATATTTTGGTTAATCAACACATATTTATGACTTTTAGTCATTTTTGAAGATTTGTATAAAAAACTATCTTTTTTCAAATCCTATTTTTGAGTAAAATAGAGTTATGTCAGGACTCATTGCTAGAAAAAAAGAAGATAAAAGAAATCGATTATTAGATGCGGCAAATATCTTATTTACAGAAAATGGCGTTTCTTCTACTACGATAGCTGAAATTTGTAATCATGCAGGTATCGCAAAAGGAACATTCTATTTATATTTCAAAGATAAAGAAGATATTTTACGAACTCTAACAAAACGTATTTCTTTAACCATATTAAAAACAACCTATCAAAAAGTTAAAGATACGACCCTTTCTTTTGAAGATAAGATTATTTT
>CAVHRL010000051.1:0-14783 GCA_963638375.1 Lachnospiraceae bacterium | reverse complement strand
ATGGATTTCATGCTTGGCATCTTAATCAAAAAGAAGCACCAAATATTGAAAATAAAACGGTTGTATGTGGACATTGGCATACAGCGTATGCACATTCTAGATATCATCATGAAGGAAAAGATGTTTCTGAGTGTAATGGAGACTATACACAATGTTGTTTTGATATATTTAGAGATAAAGGAATTATCGGATTAGATGCATGTACAGTTTTAAGTCAAAGAGTAAATGTACTTGTTATCGAAGAACGGACAGGTGAATCATGATTTTTTTTACTAGTGATTTACATTTCAATCATGATAGAGAATTCTTGTGGAAGGAAAGAGGATTTTCTAGTTTAGAAGAAATGAATGAAACAATTATTCAACGGTGGAATTCTGTTGTTCAGGATGAGGATATTGTTTATGTTTTAGGAGATGTTGTATTTGGTGATTTAGATGCAGGAAAAACATATCTAGAAAGATTAAATGGTTCCATCAAACTTGTATTAGGAAATCATGATGGTAAAACAAAGATTGCGATGTATCGAACATTAGATAATATAGAAATATTAGGTTATAGTACTATCATGGATTATAAAAAACATCATTTTTATTTGAGTCATTACCCATCTATTACAGGTAATTATGATGAAGATAAGCCATTAAGAAGCAGAGTGATTAATTTGTGCGGACATGTACATACAAAGGATTGTTTCTATGATTGGGATAAAGGTACAATTTTTCATGTAGAATTAGATACCCACGACTTTACCCCTTGGACATTAGAGGAAGTCTTAGAACGTGTTCGCGAAAGATTTGAATTAGATAAGAGATTATGAAAAGAATTATATTAGCTGGTGTTTGCGTAAAAGAAGACGCAAATGTATTTCAAATGAAAATGGAAGAATGTATTGCCTTATGTAGTGCTTGTAATTTAGAAGTTGTAGAAACAATTACACAGAACTCTAATACAATGGATACAAGACATGCGTTTCGAACAGGAAAATTAGAAGAGTTAAGTGTTTTAGTAAAAGATTCAAATGTTGATTATGTTGTTTTTTACAATGATTTAACCGTACAAATGGCAGAAAGGATATCTGCTTGTATTGGATGTAACGTGATTGATCGTACTGCGTTAATTTTAGATATTTTTTCATCACGCGCAAAAAGTAGACAAGCAAAACTACAAACGGAAATGGCACGCCTTCAATATGACTTGCCTCGACTATTAAATAGTGACAATGATCGTGAAAGAGAAAGAGGAGGATCTGTTAATAATAGAGGTTCTGGCGAAATGCGCTCTGCAATCGTAGCCCGTAAATATCAAAGACGTATTCAAGATTTAAAAGAAGAATTAAGTCGTATTGAAAAACAAAATGATCAAGATGAAAGAAGAAGATCAAAGACTTTACTTAGAAGAGTTGCGTTAGTTGGATATACAAATGCGGGTAAATCATCTTATATGAATTATTTGATTTCTCATACAAGTGCGAATGGCAATGCGGTCTTAGAAAAAGATATGTTATTTGCGACATTAGATACTTCTGTTAGAAAGATTACAGCTGAAAAGAAAACTTTCTTTTTGTATGATACGGTTGGATTTGTTTCTGATCTTCCTCATACATTGATTGAAGCGTTTAAAAGCACATTATCTGCCGCAAAAGATGCAGATTTATTAGTTGAAATCATAGATGCATCTGATCCTGATTATGAAACAAAGATAGATGTAACAGAACAAACATTAAAAGAAATAGGTGCAGATGATATTCCGGTAATAAAGTTATTTAATAAATGTGATTTATTAGAAGAAATGAAAGAATTTCCTGGTATATGTATTTCTACATATACAGGTGAGAATATGGATTTCTCTTTGCAGGAAATACTAGAAAAGTTATATCCAAAAGAAGAAAGTCTGTATTGTTTTCTTCCTTATGATAAAATGGGTATGTTTGATGAATACAAACAAGTGTTAAATATGGACATTATCAAACAAGATGAACATGGTATGACGTTACAGATACAAGGTCCATCTGATTATGTACATGCATTTGATTTGTATCGTTTAGAAGGGATTGAATATGAGTAAAACAGTATGGGAAAAATTGAATGAATCCGAAATGAAAGAACTAATGACTTTCAATGATGATTATATGGGATTCCTCAGTGTTTCTAAAACAGAAAGAACATTTGTTAAAAACAGTATTGCGTTAGTTGAAAAGGCAGGTTTTAAAAATCTTGATGAAGTGAATGAATTAAAACCAGGTGATAAAGTCTATTCAACAAATAAAGGAAAGAATTTCTTGGCTTTCATTATTGGTAATGAACCAATTCGTAATGGTATGAATTTATTAGGTGCACATATTGATTCACCTAGAACAGATTTAAAACAACATCCATTATATGAGGCAAATGGTTTAGCGTTATTAGATACACATTACTATGGTGGTATTAAAAAATATCAATGGGTCGCTAGACCAATGGCATTGATTGGCGTTGTAGCTAAAAAAGATGGCACAGTTGTAGATATTAATATTGGTGATGATGATTCTGATCCAGTAGTAGGTATTTCTGATCTTTTGATTCATTTAGCTTCAAGTCAAATGGAAAAGAGTGGTGCGAAAGTTGTTGAAGGTGAAGCTCTAGATTTATTAGTTGGTTCTATTCCTAAGAAAGATACAGAAAAAGATCCAGTTAAAGCATATATTTTAGATTTATTAAAAGAAAAATATGACATTGAAGAAGACGACTTTATTTCTGCTGAAATTGAAGTTGTTCCAGCAGGAAAAGCTAGAGATTATGGTTTAGATCGTTCTATGGTACTTGGATATGGTCACGATGATAAAGTTTGTGCTTATACTTCTTTGAGAGCTGTATTAGACTTTGAAGGAACACCAGATAGAACTGCTTGTGCAATCTTGGTAGATAAAGAAGAGATTGGTTCTGTTGGTAATACAGGTATGCAATCAGCATATTTTGATCATGTTGTTGCGAAGATGCTCGCATTACAAGGTGAAACTTCATTAGTAGCATTCAATGATATGATGGATAATTCTAGAATGTTATCAAGTGATGTATCAGCAGCTTTTGATCCTTTATATCCAGAAGTTATGGAAACAAAGAATGCTTCTTTCTTTGGGAAAGGTATTTGTTTTAATAAATATACTGGTTCAAGAGGAAAAGGTGGTTCCAATGATGCCAATGCGGAATACATGGCTAAGATCCGTAAAGTAATGGATGATAATAACTGTTATTTCCAAACATGTGAACTTGGTAAAGTTGATGTTGGTGGAGGCGGAACAATTGCTTACATCATGGCAAATAAGAATATGGATGTCATTGATGCGGGTATTGCCGTACAAAATATGCACGCTCCATTCGAAGTTGTATCCAAGGCAGATGTATATGAAGCTTATAGAGCTTATGTTGCTTTCTTAAAAGATATGAAATAATACGTAAAACAGTATCGTTTAGATACTGTTTTTTTTGTATAATTGAATCAAGAAAAAAAGAGGTAGTAGTTGTGAATAGACCAATTGTTAGAATTAGTGATAAAGGTGCAGATTTCTTGAAAAAGGGACAGATGTGGATGTATTCCAATAATTTAGATTCTGATATTTCTGCATTAGAAAATGGAAGTGTTGTTGATATATTGATGCATGATGATACATATTTAGGTACGGGTTATTTGAGTAAAGATTCTCATATTACTGTACGCATTTTTTCTAAGAAAAAAGAAGATATTGATCAAAGTTTCTTTATGAGAAAGATTCAAGATGCATTTTTATATCGAAAAACAGTAGAACCAAATAATCTCGATAATTGTAGATTGATCTTTGGAGAAGCTGATGGATTACCAGGATTAACAGTGGATCGTTATAATGATGTATTGGTTACACAAATTACTTGTTACGGATTAGAAAAAAATAAAGATATTTTATACAACGCTTTATTAGAAGTATTAAAGGATGAACACATTCATGCCATATATGAAAGAAATGATGTGAAATCAAGAGAAAAAGAAGGGCTAACTTTATATAAAGGTTTCTATTATGGAAATACTTCTACAATTCAAGTGATTCAAGAAAATGGATTGAAATTAAATGTTGATATCGAAAATGGACAAAAGACAGGATATTTTTTAGATCAAAAAACGAATCGAGTGATCATTCGGAATTTATCCAAAGGTAAGAAAGTCTTGGATTGTTTTACTCATACTGGAGGTTTTGCATTGAATGCAGCATTTGGTGGAGCGGAACATGTAACGGCAGTTGATGTTTCCGCAACTGCATTGAATGAAGGAAAAGAAAACGCAAAACTCAATGGATTAAAGAATCTATCTTTCGTGCAAGCGGATGTGTTTGATTATTTAGATGCATTAAAACAAAATGAATATGATTTGATTATCTTGGATCCACCAGCTTTTACAAAATCTAGAAGAACAGTCATGAAAGCATACAATGGGTATAAACGAATCAACATGCAAGCAATGGATGTATTAAGAAATGGTGGATATCTAGCTACTTGTTCTTGTTCTAGATATATGGAATGTGATTTGTTTGAAAAGATGTTAAAAGAAGCAGCATTAGAAATGGGTGTTCAATTAAAACAAATCTCTGTAACACAACAAAATGCAGATCATCCAATTCTATGGAATATGGATGAAAGTTCTTATTTGAAATTTTATGTTTTTCAAGTAGTGGATGGAAAGTGAGATTGATTTATGAAACTAGTTATAATTCGTCATGGAGATCCAGATTATGTTCATGATTCTTTAACAGATAAAGGAAAAATAGAAGCAGAATTATTAAGTGAAAGAATGAAGAATATGGAAGTCACTGAATTTTATCAATCTCCATTGGGTAGAGCTCAATTAACAGCTTCCTATACTTTAAATAAAGTTTGTAGAACTGCTGAAACTTTAGAATGGTTAAAAGAATTTGATCCACGTATTTCTAGACCAGATCGTTTATTTCGTAAAACGGTTGCTTGGGATTGGCTACCACAAGATTGGACAAAAGATTCTCGATTTTATGATTATGATCATTGGTATGAACCAGAAGCTATGCAGAATGCTAAGGTGAAAGAAAGATATCAATGGGTGTGTGATAACTTTGATGTTTTTTTGAAAGAACATGGTTATGAACATGTAGACAACTATTTTAAAGTAACAAATTCAAATCATGATACGATTGTATTCTTTTGCCATTTTGGTTTGGAATGTGTTTTATTATCTCATCTATTACATATTTCACCAATGCCATTATGGCATGGATTCGTAGCTGCACCAACTTCTGTTACAATTGTACACACAGAAGAAAGAAAAAAAGGAATTGCTTCTTTTAGAGTTGCACAATTTGGTGATATCTCACATCTTTATGTTGGAAATGAAGATCCATCTTTTGCGGCAAGATTTGCAGAATGTTTTGGTGATTCTACACAACACTGATAAAATAATTTCTAGAAAGTTGAAGTTTAGATATGAAAGTTACATTGTATTTTGTTAGACATGGTGAAACAAGATTTAATGAAAAGGGAAGAATGCAAGGCGTATGTGATTCTCCATTGAGTGTAAGAGGAGAATTACAAGTGGAACAAGCACGTGTTTCCTTAACAAATGTTTATTTTGACCATGCATATACTTCTCCTAGTGGAAGATGTATTAAAACTTGTAAAAAGATATTGGAAGGTAGACATATACGACCTCGTATTATTCAGAATCTACATGAAATGGATTTTGGTAGTTTTGAAGGAACGAGATTTACATCACATCCAGATGAGATTTCTTATTGTTTTGAAAGAAATGATTTTACAAGTGTAAATGGTGAAAGCCATGAACAAGTTTTATCTAGAATTGAAGAAGCAATGAATTCTATTCTAGCTGATAGTAAAGATGGTGATCATGTATTAATTGTTACACATGGTGCTTTAGAATTAGTATTAATGAAATTGTTTTTCCATGTTGATGTAGAAAATGTTATGAAGCGTATTCCTGGAAAAGGCAATCCAATACCAAATGCAGGTATCATGCGTGTTGAATATGAAGATGGAAAATATACAGTCACAAATCTTCCGACTGATCCTTCTAAATTTGAAAATCCTGTAGAAGATAAAATCATTCATTTCTATTATGTTAATCATGGTCAAACAGTCTTCAATCAATATAATCGTATGCAAGGTGTATGTGATTCTCCTTTAACACAAAGAGGTATGGAACAAGTTTATCTTTCTGCAAAAGCATTAAAAGAGATTCCATTTCAAACAATTTATACTTCCCCTTTAACAAGATGTATTGATACTGCTATGCAGATATCACATGATAGAAATATAGAACCAATCATATTAGATGGTTTAAAAGAAATCGATTATGGACAATTTGAAGGTGTTGTTAGAGATAATTGGTTAGATGAAATCAAAGAACATCGCAACAAACATGATGATTGGAGTGATGTAGGCGGTGAATCTCAAAAATCTTTTGAACAAAGATTCGAACATGTAATGTTTAAAGTTATATCTGCATCTAGAAATGAATCTAATATTTTGTTGGTTGGACATTCTGAATATTATAAAAGAATGTTAGAAATTTTATTCCATAAAAATCCTGAAGAAACAATGATGGAATTAAGGAAACAAGGAAAACAACCTCATCCATATGGAGGAATATTTCGATTTGATTATATAAATGGAGAATATATTTTCAATGACTATATGTATTCTGTAGAAGAATAAGAGAGATGTGTTATGGGAATTAATAAAAAATTAAAGAGTTTATATTATCTTTTTGAAAAACAAGATGATGTATTATGGAAAAATGAAATTGAAGCGAACCAATTGGTTAGTTCAACTTTATCCGCTAGTTGTGTCATTTTATTGATTGTTTGGGTCATTTGTTATTTGGGATTGTTTGGATCTGCTGAAGATATTTTGTTGTCCATGATTTCTCAAAGTGTTGTTGACTTAGCGATTCCGGTATTTTTATGTAGATTTTTTAATGTACAAAAATCTTGGGTGAAATATGTATTACTATTTTTTGTGACTGCAGTACTTGCGAGATTAAACTGTTATTTAAATTTCAATGTTGTATTAGTTATGGTCATACCAGTTGTTTTGTCATGCAGATATTTCAACAAAGAATTTACAATTACGATTGCGATATTGACTGCAGTATTTTTTGGCATGAGCTTATTCGCAAATGCATATTATGACTTTGGCTGGTTTGATTTAAACTACTATCAAGTTCCTGTTGGTACAACATTAACAATAGGAAAATCACTATCCGAAAGTATACGATCTCTTGGAATTGATGTTAATAATAGAGTTTATCAAACAATGATCTATAACTTTTTACCAAAATTGTTTGTGTATTTTATTATTTCTTCCGTTTGTGTACGAATTGCAGAAACAGGTAAGAGTTTAGTTACTTCACAAAAGGCAATTACTGAAAAAACAGCTCGTATTGAATCAGAATTGAATTTAGCGCAGAATATTCAAGCACATATGTTACCAAGTATTTTTCCAGCATTTCCAGAAGATGAAGAGTTTGATATTTATGCAAGTATGGAACCCGCAAAAGAAGTCGGTGGTGACTTTTATGATTTCTATAAGTTAGATGAAACACATATTGGACTTGTTATTGCGGATGTTTCAGGAAAAGGTATTCCTGCAGCGCTATTCATGGTTATCGCTAAAACAATCATTAAAAATGAAATCCATATGGGATATTCTCCTGCAGAAGCTTTATCTAGAGTAAATCATATGTTATGTGAAGGGAATGAAGATGGCATGTTTGTTACGGCATGGGTTGGTATCTTTGATTCTAAGACAGGGGAATTAACATTCTCAAGTGCAGGTCATAATCCACCACTTGTATTAAGAGATGGTAAATATAGTTACTTAAAGATGCGCTCTGGTTTTGTTTTGGCTGGGATTGATGGTTTTAAATATCATCAAGAAACTATTTATTTAAAACCTGGAGATAAATTATTCTTATATACAGATGGTGTTACGGAAGCAATTGATGGACATGAAAATATGTATGGTGAACAAAATCTTCTAGATTTTATGAATGCGCATAAAGAATTAGGTCCTAAAGATATGATTAAGAGTGTTCGTGATGATGTTCGTGCATTCGCTAATGGTGCTGATCAATTTGATGATATCACAATGTTGATGCTAGATTTCATTAGAGAAAAACATGTATTAGAAATGAAAGAAAAAGAATTAAATATTTCAAAAGATACTGTTGATGATATGAATGCATATCTAGAAAGTGAATTGGAACAAGTTGATTGTCCAATGAAATATGTACAACAAATATTGATTTGTGCAGAAGAAATTTATGTGAATGTTTGTAATTATGCATATCCAAATGGTGAAGGTACGATGTTGTTAAGAACATCAATTACCAAAGATCGTGCAATTGTTCAATTCAAGGATCAAGGTATTCCATTTAATCCATTAGAAAAGAAAGATCCTGATATTACATTAGAACTTGAAAAAAGAAAAGAAGGTGGACTAGGAATCTTCCTTGTGAAAAAGATGATGGATGAAGTAAAATATGTATACCAGAATGGTAATAATGTATTAACGATAGAAAAGAGGTTTGATGATGGATGTTCTAGATAAAGCAATCGCATTCGCAACAAATGCACATTCAGGTCAAGTACGTAAGTTAGCCAAAACACCATATATTCTTCATCCAATGGAAGTTGCTTGTATCATTTCTACAATGACAGAAGATAGAGAAACAATGGCTGCTGGCTTATTACATGATACGATTGAAGATTGTGATATTGATCCACAAGTTATCTATGATGAATTTGGAAAAAGAGTTTATGGTCTTGTATTAAGTGAAACAGAAGATAAACTTTCAGAAAGACCACCAGCTGAAACTTGGATGGAACGAAAAGAAGATTCGTTATTGATGTTGGAAAATACAACTGATGAACATGTACGTATCTTGTGGTTAGCAGATAAACTTTCCAATATTCGCTCCTTCTATCGAGAATATCTGAAAAAAGGTGATGATGTTTGGAGTACATTGAATCAAAAGGATCCTAAGATGCAAGAATGGTATTATCGTTCGATTGCGAAATCATTAAAGAGTTTGGAAAATACCGCAGCGTATTTAGAATACATTACATTGGTCGATAAAATATTCGGAGAGGAGTCAAGTGATGTTAAGTAAAAATGAAAATGGAGTTTTAACAATTTATTTAGAAGGACGTATTACCGCAGATAATGCTCCAAAAGTACAAGAAAACATTCAATCAATCTTACAAGAAAAACATTCTAGTTTAGTTTTGAATTGTGAGAAGTTAGAATATATTTCTAGTGCTGGTCTTCGTGTTGTTTTAAGAACAAAGAAGAATGAACCAACATTGAAACTTGTTGATGTTAATTCTGAAGTTTATGAAGTATTTGATATGACTGGATTTACAGAAATGATGGACATTGAAAAAGCATATCGTCATATGTCAATTGAAGGTTGTGAACAAATTGGACAAGGTTCCAATGGTAAAGTATATCGAATCAGTGAAGATACAATCGTAAAAGTATATTACAATGCAGATGCATTACCTGATATCCATAGAGAAAGAGAACTCGCTAGAAAGGCATTTGTATTAGGTATTCCTACAGCTATTCCATATGATGTAGTTAAAGTAGGAGATACTTATGGTTCTGTATTTGAACTATTAAACGCAAAAAGTTATATTAAAAAAATCAATGAAGATCCATCTAAGATTGATGAATATATTCAATTGTTTGTAGATTTATTGAAGAAGATTCATGCGACTACTGTTAAACCAGGGGATTTACCTGATGTAAAAGTTACGGTATTAAGTTGGGCCAATTATTTAAAAGAATATATTCCTACAGAGAAATATGAAAAATTAAGAAGCTTAATTCAAGAAGTTCCAGATACACATACAATGATTCATGGTGATTATCATATGAAGAATGTTATGATCCAAGATGGAGAAACACTACTTATTGATATGGATACGTTATCAGAAGGACATCCTATCTTTGAGTTAGGAAGTGTATTCAATGCTTATGTTGGATTTGGTGATGTAGATGAAAGTGTCGTACAAGATTTCTTAGGCATCTCTAGAGAAACAGCATTATATATTTGGAATAAATTTGTTCCATTATATCTAGAAACAGAAGATGCAGATCTTATTGAACAAGTAAAGAAGAAGGCAATGCTTGTAGGTTATACAAGATTGCTTAGAAGAACAATTAAACGTGAAGGATTTGAAAAATCATCAAAATCAATTGAATTCTATAAAGATAAATTGTTAAGCTTAATTGATGAAGTAGATACGTTGGTATTCTAAAAGGGAGGAATTATGACAATTCAAGAAATCAGAGATAATGAAAATTTAACATTACAATTAGGTGGACGCTTAGATACTACTACAGCTCCAGATTTAGAAAAAGTAGTTAATACACAATTAGATGGTATAAAAAATCTAGTATTAGATATGAAAGAATTAAAGTACGTATCTTCTGCAGGATTAAGAGTGATTCTTTCTATCCAAAAGAAAATGAATGTACAAGGTAATCTCAAACTAACAAATGTTTGTGATGAAATTAAAGAAGTACTTGAAATTACAGGTTTTACTTCATTCTTAACGATTGAATGATAATTGCAAGGTGATACAGAAATGTATCACCTTTTTATATGATGCAAACAAAACTTTTTTAGATATTCTAATATTCTATATGTTTAAGACTTGACTCTTCGCTTTGCGGGGGGGGGGATAATAATTGTGTTTAGGAAATGAGGGGAGTTAAGTGAATGAAAAAAGATAATGTAATTAAGAAAGTATCAACAGCCGCATTAGCAGCAACAATGACAGGAAATTTCATGGTAACTGCATTAGCAGAAGGAAACAAGCTTTCTACAGATGAAACAAATTCTTCTGAAAATACTGTGGATCTTTCCACAAAGGAAGCAGCTCAAAATGCAGTTAATACAGCGGAAACTGGTGAAAAGCAATTCCAGGATGCTTTAAAGAAAGCTGAAGAAGCTAAGAAAGCATTAGACGTATCTCAATCAGAAGCATTGAAGGCGGTTGAGAATGCATCTACAGCAAACGATACAGCTAAGGGTGCATATGCAAGCGCAAAATCAGAAAAGCAGGAAGCTGTAAATGCAGCAAATGCAAATGTAACAACAAAGTCTGAAAATGTTGAAAATGTAAAAGCAGAATTAGAAAAGGCACAAACTGCTAAGACAGAAGCAGAAAAAGCACAAGCTGAAGCTGAAGCTAAGTATCAAAAGCTAGTCGAAGAAAATAATAAGACAGAAGAAGATGTCGCAAACGCTAAGAAGTTATATGAAGAAGCACAAGCTTATGCAGACCAATTAGAAGCAACTAAGAAAGAAGCAGAAGCAGAAAAAGAACAATGTGAACAAGATGTTCAAACAGCTACTACAAATAAGACAAATGCTGAAGCTGAATTAGAAACAGCTAAGAAGGCATTAGAAACTGCAGAAAACAACTTGTCTACAGCTGAAAAAAATAAGAAGGCGGCTGAAGATGCATTGAAAGCATTTGAAGATGAAAATCCAGAACTTACTAAGCAAATCGATGATGCAAAGACTGCATTAGACCTAGCTAATTCAGATTTGGCAACAGCCAATCAAAAGGTCGCTGATGCTCAAGATTCTTTGAATGGTGCGACAACTGAAGCAGATATTGCTCAAGAAGAAGTTAATGCAAAGCAAGCTTTATTGAATCAAGCTAAGGCAGATGTAACTGCAAAGGAAAACGCTTTGGCTTCTGCACAAGCTACATTAACTGATTTACAAGCTCAGTTAGAAACAGCTAAAGCAAACACTGGTGAATATACAGATGAAGAAACAGGAGAAGTCATTAAGAGCGAAGAACTTGTTGCTTTAGAACAAGCAGTCGCTGATGCTCAAACAAATGTAACAACAGCTGAAACTGAATTATCCACGGCAAATGCAGTAGTAACTACAGCTCAAGGGGAATATGATACATCCGTTGCTGAAGCAAATTCAAAATATTCAGTATTGGAGCAAGCAAAGTCTGACCTTTCTTCAGCAGAAGATACATTAGCTTCTTTACAAGCTGTACAAGTAGAAAAACAAACTGATTATGATAATGTAGTTAGTGAAAACCAAGAGCTTATTGCAAAGAAGACAGCATTAGAAACTGATGTCATAAATGCAACAACTGCAGAAGCAAATGCTAAGACTGCTCAAGAAACAGCGCAAACAAACTACAACAATCATGAAACAGAAGTAGCAAATGCTAAGAAGGCTTATGATGAAGCAGTGAAAGCAGTAGAAACAGCACAAGCAAATTACGATAATTCAGTAACAGCAGAAGCTCAAACAGCAATTGGTTTCTTCAAATCATTAGGAACTACTGAAGGTAATGAAGCAGTTAAGATGTTTGAATACTACAACAACTTATTCAAAACAGAACAAGGAACTGATTACAATATCATTGACGTTAATCAAAGTTATTCTGCAATCCAATTGTCAAATGTATTAAAGGCATTAGATTACATCGACCAGTGTAACGAGCTTAGAAAAGCAAACAACTTAAGTGAATTAAAAGTTACTATTCAAGCTATGGCGATGGCAGAAGCAAGAGCAATGGCGGAACAGCAAACTATAAATCACTGGATAAGAAATTATCAAAATTCTGAAGATTCAAGCATGAACTACAGTTCGAATGGCGAAATTTCAGCTTGGGGCTTTTCCACCGACACATCAAAGCCAGCAGAAAATTCAGGAAATCCTTACAGTGGTTGGTATTATGAAGAAAAGGCTTATTATGACTTCAAAAACCAATACAAAGCAGAAAATCCATCTGCTACAGATGATGAAATTATTAAGGCGGCTCAAGAAGCAGGCGTTTATCCAGAAGGATCAGGTGGAAGTACAGGACATTATACTAACATCGTAAATTCAAACTTTGTTGTTACTGGCATGGGTGTTGCAAATTCTGTGTATAACGAAAAAACTTATTCTTATGAAGAACGTTCAACATTCGTACAAGATTTCAGAAGTACTATTAAGTCTTATGAAACAGTTTATTCAACAACTGAATTCAGAGCTTTAGTAAACAATTACATTTCTAGTCTTGCTACATATAAAACTGCTTTAGAAAATGCTAAAACTGACGCTTCTTCTAAGAAAACAACTTATGAAGGATTATTAAACGATAAATCAACAGCAACTGCATTATCCACAGCCAAGTCCGAATATGAAAAGGCTCAACAAACTTTATTACAAAAGACAAGCGAATTGAATGCAGTAAAGGTAGACATTACAACAAGTGATTCTAAGGTAAGCACAGCGTATTCTGCATTAGAAACAGCAAAGAAGAATACAAAAGATGCACAAGAGGTTGTTGATACAAAGACTACAGTTAAAGAAACAGCTCAAACAGATTATAACAATGCGTCAAAGGCATCTGAAGAAAAACTATCTACATTGAACTCAGCTAAGGAAACTGCTGAAAAAGCTTCAACAAAGCTTGGTGGTTTGAATACAACATTAACAAGCAAGAAAACAGCATTAAACACATTTATTACAGATGCTAAGAGTTCTGTAACAGACTTAATTAATGATATCTCTGATCAAAAGAAAGTCATTTCCAATGCTCAAGATGCGCTAGATTCAGCTGAAGCATTAGTTACAACTAGAACATCCGAATTATCAGATGCCAAAAGTGTATTGGCAACTGCTGAAAGCAAGAAAACAAGCACTCAAACAGCATTAACAAACGCTGAAGAAGATAAGAAGACTTATCAAGAAACAGCAGACAAAAAGCTTAAAGCATATAACGCTTTACTCGCAACGAATAAGGAAATTGAAGATGCTTCCAAAAAAGTTGAAGAAGCCACAAAGACTTATAACGATTGCGTATCTGTAGTAAATTCAAAGGATGCTACTGTTGATGAAAAATCTAAAGCATTAGAAGCTACAAAGGTAGCATTAACAAATGCAAATTCTGTATTAGAAACAGCAAAGACAGCATTAACAAATGCAACTATTGCTTATGACGAAGCTCAAGAAATTGCAGACGAAAAGTTAGTAACTTACGATGCGGTAAATGGCGCTTACCAAGCAATTGTAAATGCTCAATCTGAAATTGCTGCAAGAACAACTACTTTAGAAAATGCTATCAAGTTAGTTAGCGAAAAGAAGGTTCTCTTAGCAAATGCTGAAGAAGAATTATCAACAGCTAATAAGGTATTAGAACAAGCTAAACTTGCATTAGAAAAGGTATCCGCTTATATCTATGCAGGTGAAGATACAGTAGTTATTGAAGATGAAGAATATGCATACTTAAACGAATATGTAGATGCTTATCGTAAGGCAGTAGCTAATCAAAAAACAGCTATGACAAATGTTGAAGAAGCTAAGAAGGCTTATGAAGAAGCATATGCTTTAGTAGCAGAAGGATCTTCATTGTATGAAAAACATGTATCTTATACAACAGCATTAGATGCATATAACGCATTTGTGAAAGCTGAAGAAGAAGCTAAGAAGAATAGTTCTTCAACTAATTCAGAAGCTAAAAAAGTTAATGATAAAAAGAAAGTTGTGTCTAAGAGTGCAAATACTGCTGATGATTCTAATTTTGGATTATTAGCATATGAATTATTTGGATCATTAGGTTTAGCCGGTGTAGCTGTATATTCAATCAAAAGAAAAAAATCTGCTTAAGTAAACAATTGAATGATATTAAAATAGGATATTCGTTTTGAATATCCTATTTTTTAATGGCTATTTTCTATTTTGAAGAGTGATGTATT
>CAVHRL010000050.1:0-14834 GCA_963638375.1 Lachnospiraceae bacterium | reverse complement strand
ATAGTTGAAAATATTAGCAGAAATAAGCATATAATTGTTTTAACTATTTTGTTCATAAAAGCTTTGTACTACATTTAATTCTTAACATTTGATATCTTCTTTTATTGGAGGAATGGTGTAAAATCATAAATATGGCAAAAAGAAGAAAAAGGAAAAGAAAAATCAATAAGAAGAATACAATGATTTTCATTGTGATTGTTTGTATGATCGTATTTTGTCTTTCTTCCTTTTTTTATGTAATGAATCAAAAAAGAAGAGAACAGGAAGAAACATTAGTTGAAAGTAATCTCATACAAAATACATACAATTGGGATAATCTAACAAAGAATGGTTCTTTGATGTCTTATGAAGATGATACGTATACTTCTATGCAAGGAATAGATGTATCTTCTCATCAAGAATGGATTGATTGGGAAAAAGTCAAAAATGCGGGGATTGAATTTGCGTATCTTAGAGTAGGATATCGAGGATGGCAAACAGGGGAGATTCATAAAGATTCTTATTTTGATTACAATATTCAATCTTGTCAAAAATATGGAATCAAAGTTGGCGTTTATTTCTTTTCTCAAGCAACATCTATTGATGAAGCAAGAGAAGAAGCAGAATTTACACTTCAACAAATAAAAAGTTATACAATAGATTTACCTGTTTGTTTTGATATTGAACAAGCAGGTGAAGGAGAAGGTAGAGTGGATGAACTTTCTCAAGAAGTTTGGACACAAAATGCCGTGACATTCTTACATATCATTCAAAATGCTGGTTATCAAACAATGAATTACAATAGTACAGATCTATTTGATAAATATTTCTTACTTGAATATATGCAGGAATTTGATACATGGGTAGCACAATATGATGTAGAACATCCAACATATCCATATACATTCTCTATTTGGCAATATACAGATAGTGGAACAGTAGATGGAATAGATGGAGATAGCACAGATATGGATATAATGTTTGTAAAAAAGGAGAGTTAATATGAGTGAAGTTTTACAAGAAAGAAAAGATATGGATCCTACATACATGTGGAATCTAAACACATTATTTGAAAATGATGATGCTTTTGAACAAGCGTTAGTTGGTATTACTGAGAAGATTGAAAATCTATCAAAGTATGAAGGTACTTTAAATAACGCAAATGCAATTCTTTCATTTCTAAAAGAAGAAAATGAAGTTGCGAAAAAGATGAGTAATTTATTTTGTTATGCATCTTTACGTAAAGTGGAAGATACAAGAGATACAAAAGCACAAACAATGTTTGCGAAAGCTTATTCTCAATACGTCAATTTCTCAACGGTCGTTTCTTTTGCGGAACCAGAAATCTTATCCAATACGGAAGAACAATTAAACGCAATCGTGAATGATGAATCTTTAAAAGAATATGCATTCTATTTAAAGAACTTATTACGTTCTAAACCGCATATGTTATCTAGTAAAGAAGAAGCAATCTTAGCTTCTTTTGGTGAAGTATTTAATACACCTGAACAAACAATGACTGCTTTATTATATGCGGATATGAAATTTGATGATGCTTTAGACAGTGAAGGAAAACCACACGAAGTATCAGAATCTTCTTATATTCTTCTTCAAAATAGTACAGATCCTATTTTAAGAAAGAATGCATTTGAATCTTTCTATGAAGGCTATAAAAATCATATCAATACGTTAGCGACTGTATTTTCAGGTGCAGTAAAAACTTGTACGACAGAGGCAAAGCTAAGAGGATATAATTCTTCTAGAGAAATGAGAATGTCTAGCGATAACATTCCAGAGAGTGTATATGATAATCTCATCGATACAGTACATAATAGAATGGATCTCATGTATCGCTATGTACGTCTAAGAAAAAGATTATTGAAGTTAGATGAAGTTCATTACTATGATCTATATGCACCATTAACACAAGGTATTACAGAAAAATATACTTATGATCAAGCTAAACAAATGGTATTAGATGCTGTCAAACCATTGGGAAAAGAATATGTTGATAGAGTTAATGACGCATTTAATACAGGTTGGGTAGATGTGTATCCAAACAAAGGTAAAGAAGGTGGCGCATTCTCTTCTGGTACGTATGAATCTAATCCATACATTAAAATGAACTTTACAGGTACATTAGAATCTGTATCCACATTAGCTCATGAAATGGGTCACTCTCAACACACATGGTTAACAAATCACACACAACCATTCCAATATAGTGAATATACAATGTTTGTTGCGGAAGTTGCATCTACAGTTAATGAAAACTTATTAATCGATCAACTATTAAAGAAAGAACAAGATCCAAATAAAAAACTAGCTCTATTAAATCAATACTTAGAAGGATTTAAAGGAACAGTTTATAGACAAACAATGTTTGCGGAATTTGAAAAAGAAGCACATGCAATGTATGAAAGAGGAGAAGCATTAACACCTGAAGCATTGAGTGCATTCTATTTAAAACTGATTCATGAATACTTTGGTGATGATATGGTCGTAGATGATAAAGTGAAATATGAATGGGCTAGAATTCCTCATTTCTATTACTTATTCTATGTTTATGTTTACGCTACAGGATATTCATCTGCTTGCGCAATTTCTGAAAAGATTCTAAACAATGAAGAAAATGCAGTAAAGAACTATCTAGAATTCTTATCTATGGGTTCTAGTCAATATCCATTAGATGAACTTAAACACGCTGGTGTAGATTTGACAACACCTGAACCTATTAACATTGCCTTAGATAAATTTGAAAAGGTATTAGAAGAAGCAGAAAAAGTTGCGGATGAATTAGGACTATAAGAAAAAAAAGAAGAATGAAATGAATTCAAGGATTCTCTCATTCTTCTTTTTCATTAACTATTTAAGCTACTTGAACTTGTTGGCATGAATGGAATTAAAGCGTTCGCTAAATTGTGTATATTTCTAGATTGAATATAAACAGTTCCACTACCATGGAATTCATTAACGATTCCTTCACCAGTTGTGAATCCAAATGTTCCTGAAGCAATCTTTAATTCATAGTTTAATGAATCTTCCCAAGCAACGACATGTTCATTATCAATGATGATTGGATGTTCTTCATCCACTTTAATTTCTAAGATATCACCAAAAGCATTGACAAGCACATCACCAAAACCACTTGTATGCATTACAAATAATCCACCTGTTCCACCAAACAAAGCTTTACCTACAGATTGTGATTTCATTTCATAAGCAACTTCTTTATCACACGCTACAAAGGCACCATTGTTTAAATAGAATTGTTTTGTTTGATCTACATGCAAGCATATGATCTTACCAGGAACGGATGGAGCGATTCCAAGTAAGGCATCATCGCTAGTTCCGGTTGCTTCGGTAATAAACATGCTTTCACCAGAAGTTAAGCTTCTACCAAGTGCCCCTAGTAATCCACCTAAACCTTTACTTTTGCTGTTCATCTTTCCTTCAATAGAAACTTGAGACATGTAAGCCATGGAACCACGTTCAATCATGACCTTTTCACCATTTTGCAATTTGATTTCAACTAATGGACAATCAGAATCACCTTTAACATTATAATTCATTGTATTTTCCCTCTTTTCTTAAATATTAGCTATTTTTTGAGAATTTTCAATATTCTTTTTTAATTTATCGATTCTTTGTTTTAAACCATTTACAAGTTGATTGATTCGATTCTCACTAATATCCATTTTATCTTTATATTTATTAAGCAATAATCGATATTCTTCACAAAGCCCATCTAATTTACTAAAATCAATATTAACAACATCATTTCCAATGGTTTTTAAGATGTCTTCATAATTTTTATTTGTATTTGTGAAAAACATACCACTTCCTTTTGTGAAACACATTTCATTTAAGTACTTATCACATTCCATACTTTGACCTGTATCAAAGATTGGTGTAGTTCTTTGCCATTGTAATGTTTCTACATTTCTGATTATTCCGAAATTTTTCATATGTCTATCAGTATTCAACATCAGATAATCTACTACAAACATGTCCGAAACATTTTTTCTCGCATTAGGTACATGATGTTTTTCTAAAACAGAAATATAAAATTCATAATCATTGATGTGATTTGGCTTTTTTTCAGATTTGAAAATATCATATGCGGAAATAATTTCTTCGTTTTCATTAATGAAAATATCACATTTAGAAATCAACCTTGTTTTATCTGTCCATGCAACACGATAATCACAATAACTAAAGCCTAGTCGCTTGCTTATATTTGAAGCAAGCCATTCATTAAATGGTTCTTCTCTACTTTGCGTGTAAGTTCCTTTCACCAAGACTCTCTTGCCATCTTCAATTATCCAACCCTTTTGTAACATACCATCTGTTGTATTATTTGGAGAACGAAGAATAGCTTTATCTGTTGAAGCTTTTGTTGTAGATGAACTATCTAAAGATGCTTCCAAATAGGCTTCGTATTCAAAATCATTTGTGAAGAAGTTTATATTCTTCCATTCAACATTGCTATTGTCTTCTTTTAACCAATATTGGTCAGACAATGACAGTGCATAGGATTTATTTAACAGTTCTTCTGGAGAAGATACATTCAATTTTTCTAATAATTTTTCTAAATCCTTTCTCCATGAAGGAATTCCCCTTCCCTTAAACCACTCATTTGTTTGTTTTAAAACGTTAGCCTCTTTTGTTTTATTAGCATTCATAACTGATAATGGTGCATATTCAATATGATAAATCTCATATATTTTTTCAATTATATTAAATGTTGTATTATATTCTATCGACATAACAGAGATATTTTTGTTCATCAATAAACATTTCATAACTTTCTCTCCTTCCTATCATGAGTGGTTTAGTATTAAACTGCTTGTACAAAAAGTTAATCTATTATATATCTTTTTCTCTGAATACTTCTTTAATAAAAGTAGGTGTAATCGCACCAGAAGTTAAATTCTGGATTTCTTCAATCATATTGTCCTTATCTGTTTCAAATAAACAAGTAACTTCTTCATCATACATAAAATCTTTAATCACCGTATTTCTTCTCAACCAATTTTCTAGAGTGCCAGATAAATCATATGGATAAGTAATTGAATATTGTTGAAAAGGAACTGTAATTACTTTATCTGCTTCTTTTAAAACGTTACTTGCGGAGGAAGAGTACGCGCGTATTAATCCACCTGCACCAAGTTTTACACCGCCAAAATAACGCACAACACAAACACATACATTTTCAATATCAGAGTTTAAGATGGCTTCTAACATAGGAACACCTGCAGTACCGGCTGGTTCTTTATTATCAGATGATCGCTGAATCATATTATTTTCACCACAAACATAAGCAGTACATACATGTGTTGCATCTGTATATTCTTTTCGAATTTGTTCGATATAATTTCTTGCTTGCTCTTCATTTTGAATTGGTTTAGCACACGCAATGAATTTTGATTTCTTTATGATTTGTTCATATCTGTATTCTTGTTTTAAATGCATGATTTTATTGTACAATATTTGATATGGGAAAAATACATCAATTAGATTCACATACCGCAAATATGATTGCGGCAGGAGAAGTTGTTGAAAGACCAATGGGTGTTGTTAAAGAACTTGTAGAAAACGCAATTGACGCAGGAAGCACTTCTATTACAGTATCCATTGAAGAAGGTGGCATCTCGAAGATTACGATCCAAGATAATGGATGTGGTATGAGTAGTGAAGATGCTGAAATGGCATTTCAACGACACGCAACAAGTAAAATCCAAGGAGAAAATGATCTTTTCTCAATTCATACATTAGGTTTTAGAGGTGAAGCTTTGCCTAGTATCGCGGCTGTTTCAAAAGTCACTCTAGTTACAAGCGATGGCATCGACAATACAAAAATTGTTATTGCGTATGGTCAAAAACAAAGTGCTACACCATATCCTTGTAATCAAGGTACAGAAATTACAGTGGAAGGTTTGTTTTATCACACACCTGCTCGTTTAAAACATATGCGATCAGCATCTTATGAATCTTCATTGATTCAAGATGTCATTAGTAGATTTGCCTTATCTCATCCAGAAATCGCATTTCATTTTATCAATGATGGAAGAGACGCATTTCGTACAAGTGGACAAGGTAATTTGTTAGAAGTTGTATTCAATGTGTATGGAAGAGCAGCTAGCGAGAATTGTATTGCGGTAGATTTTTCTGATTTTGATTATCATGTGACAGGTTATTTAGTGAAGCCAGATATCACAAGAGCTTCTAATAAAATGATGCATGTTTTCTTGAACGGAAGAATGGTTAGAACATATCGTATCTATAAAGCGATTCAAGATGGATATGAAGGATTGATACCAAATGGAAGATATCCAATGTGTGTATTATCAATTGAAATGGATCCGCATCTATTAGATGTAAATGTTCATCCTTCAAAGTGGGAAGTAAGAATTTCTAAAGAAATACAATTAGAATTATTAATCAAAGATGAAATTCATAAAGCATTAAATGTACAAGAAATCATTCCGACTGTACAAGTTCGTGAGGCAAAGGTTGAATATTATCAACCATTATCTTTTGAAGAAGAATTAAAAGAAGAACCTGTTAAAGAAGATACTCCAAAAGAAGAAATACATGAAGTAAAACAAATTGATGCAATTCAACAATCGATTCAACAAGAAGCGGAAGAAGACGCAAAGATATTAAGAGCTTTACAAAGTGAAATCGTTGAAGAAATAGTAGAGGAAAAGATTCCTTTTCCTTCTATGCAAGTGATTGGACAATATCATGATCAATATATTCTATGTGAAATGGAACATGCATTGGCAATTGTTGATCAATATGCCGCAAATAAAAAGATTCTGTATGAAGAAATCTATCAAAAGATGAAACAAGACTCTACAATGATGGATCTTTTATTACCAATCACGATTCATACAAGTGATGATATCGTACAAAGATGTGATGAAATCAATCAATCATTGTCTGATTTCCATATTATATTTGAACCATTTGGTAAAGATACTTTAATCATTCGTTCTTTACCATCATGGTGTCAAAAAATAGAAGAAGAACAATTCGTTCAAGATTTAATTGAATCATTTCATAATGAAGAAACAAAACACTTCACAAAGATCCAACAAGAAAAAGTAGCCCAAATTGCATCAGCTCATCTCATTAAGAAAGTTAAACATTTTACATTAGAAGAAATGAATCAATTGATTGATTCTTTATCTAAATGTGACGATCCATTTATTGGTGTAGATCATAAGCCAATTTTAATTGTTTTAGATGAAAGAGAATTGATGAAGGAGTTTAAACGATGAAAAAAGTTATCGTGATTGCTGGACCAACAGCTGTAGGCAAAACATCATTCTCTATTGAAATCGCAAAGAAATATGGATTAGAAATTATTTCTGGAGATTCCATCCAGGTTTATCGTGGATTAGACATTGGAAGTGGAAAAGTAACAAAAGAAGAAATGTGCGGAGTTCCGCATCATTTGATTGATATTCTTTCTCCAAAAGAATCGTATAACGTTTCGATGTTTCAAACTATGGCAAGAAAACTCATAGATCAAAGTGATAAGCCAATGATTATTTGTGGAGGGACAGGCTTATATTTAAAAGCTTGTTTATATGATTATTCTTTCAATAAAGAAGAAGCGGAAGCATATGATCCAAAGTTGGAAGTTTATACAAATGAACAATTGTATGCCATGTTAGAAAAAAGCGATCCTGAACAAGCTATAAAAATTCATCCAAATAATAGACGACGTGTCATTCGTTCATTAACGATTCAAAAGAATACTGGTAAAACAAAAAGTGAAATTGAAAAAGAACAAAAACATGAATTACTCTTTGATCCTTTTATCATTGGATGCACAATGGATAGAAAATTGTTGTATCAAAGAATTAATCAACGAGTAGATAAAATGGTTGAAGATGGATTAGAAGATGAAATTAAAACATTATTAAATCAAGGTGTTTTATTTACAGATACATGTATGGAAGGTATTGGATACAAAGAATGGAAAGAATATTTCCGAGGAAATATGACAATAGAAGAAGTAAAACAATTGATTCAAAAGAATTCTAGAAACTTTGCGAAAAGACAATACACATGGTTTAAACATCAAATGCCAGTAAGATGGTATGATGTAACAAATCCAGAAGAAGATATTTGGAAAGAAATAGATACATTCTTAGAAGGTAGTTTATGATAACAAAAAGAATCAAAAAAGATATTCAAAAAGAAATGTTTGGTTGGGTTACACTTTGGTGGACATTAATCATACTTGTTTTGTGGTTGATTATTCCTTCATTAGATTATAAAAATCATGTTGGTGTATTTATGATTGGAAGTTTCGCAATGCTTTTTGTTTTATGGATCCTAACATATTTTGTTTCATTACATTCGTATAAGAAAGTTATGAAACGCTGTGATGATTCAATCAATACAGAAGTATTTCAAACAATACATCATTTTTCTATTTCACAACATTGGTTAATATATCATAAAGGAAACAATTACTTTCCATTTCACAAAGATATGATTCAAGGAATCTATTTTGATGGAAAACAAATACTCATCAATGAAATAGATAAAAATGGTGTATACGCTATAAAATGTGATGCCCAAATGAATCAAATCCTACAAGATTGGTATCATACAAAATATACAAACTAATGTGGGTGTCGTTTGACTTTCACATAGAGTTATATAAACTATAAATATATTGAAAGGAAGGTGTATAAAATGAGTGAATTTAATACACAAGCAAGAGGATTTGCGCAAGATGATGTCAATGCGTACCTCGTAAGAGTTTTTGGAAAGATGGGATTAGGTCTAGCTGTTACAGCGATCGTTGCAGCAGTTTGTTATTTTACAAATGCATGGTACTACTGGTATAGCTTAACAGGTGGTATTGGAACGATTCTACTAATCATTGCGCAATTTGGAGTAGTCATTGGCTTATCTTCTAAGATTACAACAATGAAAACTTCTACTGCGAATATCTTGTTTCTAGCGTATGCTGCATTAACAGGATTCTCTTTCTCCACATTGTTATATGTATATACAGAAGGTGCAGTATTTGGAGCGTTTGCTTTCTCAGCAGTTTTATTTGGAAGCTGTGCAGTTATTGGTGCCACAACAAATAGAGATTTATCTAAATTCTCTACACTATTGATGGGTGGATTAATTGCGTTAGTTATCGCAACAATTGCTTCTATGTTTATTCCTGCACTCGCAAATAGCTTACTCATTAGTTACTTAGGCGTAATTATCTTCTTAGGACTTACAGCTTGGGATATGCAAAGAGTTAAATCTATGTATTACAGTGTTGGCGGCTATGGTCAAGTAGCAGAAAACCTCGCAATTTATGGGGCTTTTGAATTGTATCTAGATTTCATTAATATTTTCTTATATGTATTAAGAATCTTCGGAAGCAGATCAAGTAACGATTAACAAATTCAATGTTATAATGAAACAGGACCTAGGTCCTGTTTTTTGAGGAAAGAAATGATAGTTGCGGAATATAACTTTACAGATTATTATCACAAATATGTAACCATAGAAGCAGATGAACTTACTGCCAATTTAAATCATGTTATTAAAGTAAATGACAAAGATTGTTATGCTTTATGTTCATCTTATATTGATAAAGATGGCTATGTTCGTTTTAATGTGCTTTCGATTGGAGAAAGTTGGGAACGTTGCACACGTGGCCTAAATAACAAAAAGATGCTTGGTGAATTTGGAATTGATGAAGTTTTTAATAAAGAAATGCGAATTGCGGAAACAGATTACGCAATGGTAGAAAAGAATCAAGCATTCTTAGAGAAACATGATAAATCTATTGATGAAGATATTTTAAAAAGTAGAGAAGATCAAAGATTAGATCCTCTCAGAGATTCTTACTATCCAGATGTTGTTTATGTAGGGATGATCTATGATTTAAATATCAGTGAATACGCAATGAGAATCACTGGTATCAAAGGACCATTTTTGGTTGGTGATTTATTAGAAGAACCACAGAATGAAATGGGAATCCATGAAGGAGAACCTGTTTATGCCTTGCCATATTTTAATGATGGTTTAAGATTATTTGCGTTATTTGGTGGTAAGAAATTAGACAAAGAACAACGTAAAGTCATGAATCAATTGATTCAAGAAATGAATGAAATAGGAATTGATTTCAATGGCATTTCATTAAAGAATTAGGAGAAAATATGAGTAATAGTCAAACAATAAAATATAAATGCCCATATTGTCAGAAAGAATTTGATATTGAAATTTATAATACAGTAAATGTAAGACAAGATCCAGACTTGAAAGATAGATGTAAATCAGGAGATATCTTTCAACATTCTTGTCCACATTGCCATGCAGATTTCATGATTCAAAATCCATTGATGTATGAAGATCAAGATCATCAATTTGTAATCCTTGTTTCAAGTGAAGATACTGGTTTACAATTAAAAACATTCGCAGAACCATTAGTTAAAAAAGGATACAAACTTAGAAGATGTTCTACAGTAAAAGAATTTGTAGAAAAGATTCAAATTTTTGAAGATGGAGCGAATGATATTGCGGTAGAATTAGCGAAGTATGATAGTTTCATCGATTTCTTAGAAAGTCGAAAAGGTGATCCAAAAAAAGTTACTTCCATCGATTATGTATATACAAAAGATGATGTAATGAAAATTGATATTCGTATAGAAGATAGAGGTATGTCATTTTTAATACCTGTGAGTGGATTGAATGAAGAGCTAGAGGCGAATAAAGAACTATTTGAAGTGGATGAACTTACATTCCCATGTATTAATAGTGAATGGATGATATCTTTGTTTACAAAACAAGAAGATGAATCACATAATTTCACAAATTAATGACATATTTTCTAAACAAAAACTTTGTATATTAATAGTGCAGAAATGATCTGCCCTGATACATGAAGCCCCTAAACATGATCAGTGATTTCTATCCCCTTAATAAATTTTAGAAAAGAGAGAGACCTGTAAAAGGTCTTTTCTCTTTGGTAGAATAGTGACATGAATCAACAAATATTAAAACAAATCATCAAAGATATTCAAAATATTCATCAAGAGAAAGTCGTTATCGCAATAGATGGTAGATGTGCTTCAGGAAAAACAACACTAGCACAGAAACTAGCTGAGGAATTAGACGCAAATGTATTTCATATGGACGATTACTTTTTACGTGTAGAACAACGAACAAAAGAAAGATTTAAAGAACCAGGTGGAAATGTAGATAGAGAAAGATTTTATGAAGAAATTGGAGTAAAACTTCATACGAATGATGATGTTGTTTATAGTCCATTTGATTGTAAGACATTGACAGTATCCCAATCACGAACAATCAAACAAAAACAATATACGATCATAGAAGGCTCTTATTCTATGCATCCTGATTTAAGAAATCTTTATGATTATTTGATTTATCTAACAATTGATCCAAAATTCCAGCTACAAAGAATACAAAAAAGAAATCCAGATAAAGTAAACATGTTCATAGAAAGATGGATTCCTTTTGAAGAAAAATACTTTCGAGTAAATCATTTAGATACAATTTGTAATATTTTAGTAAAAGCAGAAGAAATGATGTAATAGGTTTCTTCTGTTTTTGGTACAATACTTTCGGGAGTTTTTTATGAAAGTTGATTTTTATTATGTTAGACATGGGCAAACGATTTTCAATCAAGTTGGTAGAATGCAAGGGAGTTGTGATTCTCAACTTACAAACCAAGGAATTGAAGATGCAAAAGAAATTGCATCTGTATTAAGAAATATATCATTTCAACATGCATATACTTCATCATCTGAAAGAGCATTGAAAACAGCACAAATCATTTGTGCTTACCAAAATGTTCAACCTATTTGTATGAAAGAATTAAAAGAGTTTGATTTTGGGGATTTGGATGGTGAGCCAATCGAAAAGTTTCGTACTCAAATTTGGGGTGAAAGAATGAGAGATGATTGGACAGAGTTTCATGGGGAATCAACTGAATTATTCAATCAACGATCAAGGATCGCATTTGATAAGATATTAAAGAATTGTTCGGACAATGATCGTGTATTAATTGTTTCTCATGGTTCATATATCATGCATTTAATGAAAACTTTATTGAACTTTAATCAAGAAGCATATGTTGAAAAAAGAAATGCACAAAACAAACCATGGATGCCAAATTGTGGAATCTGTGTATTTACATATGAGGATGGAAATTGGTACATGAAAGAAGAACCAGTCAGTGCAAAAGAATATAGACAAATTCATTTTCCAAAAAAGATTCATTATTATTTTGTGACAAATGGAGAAACATTATTTGATGCACAAAAAAGAATACAAGGACAATGTGATTCACCACTAACAGATAAAGGTATTCAACACGCAAAACAATTAAAAGAAAAGCTCAAAGATATACCATTTCAACATGTATTTGTTTCAACAAGTGAAAGAACAAGAGATACCGCAGATATTATTTTGGATGGGCATATATTTCAAACAGATGATCGCTTAAAAGATATCAACTATGGGGAATTAGAAGGTAGTCCTATTGTAGAAGAATTAAAAAATATACAATATTCTGATATAGGTGGAGAAGATCTTGAGGATGTTAAGAAAAGACTAATAGAACTTATCAGAGACACTACAGATATTTGTAAAGATCAAGAAAATGTATTACTAGTGTCCCATAAAAATATCTATCCAATATTAATGAGTGTATTAGATAGGAAACAAGTTATGACAAATGAAGATATTCAAACTTTTGAATATCAGATTGGAGAAATATATGAGTGAAAAATATTTGTTTTTTGATATGGATGGAACTTTGATTTCTAGAAAAGAAAGAAAAATTCCGCAAAGTGCGATTGAAGGAATCCACCAAGCAATGGACAATGGGCATCATTGTTTTATCTGTACTGGTAGGGGATATCGTATGGCACAAGAATATTTTGATCAATTGGTATTGCCAGGAATTGTATTCTCTAATGGTGCAGGTATTGCGTATAATGGGAAAATATTAGAGACAAGAGATCTTCATCCAAGTACAGTCGAAAGACTTAGAAGCATTTGTGAAAATCTTGGTGGCGGATATGGATTGCTAACGACTACGTATACTTATCAAAATCAAAACGAAAGAATCCGTATGGGAAAACACTTCTTTGAACGCAATATCGATTCAGACATTCAAGCTTACTATGATAGAAGAGGCTTGAAGTTAATGAACGAATATCAAAATGAAGGTGTTCAAAAAATGGACTTTTCATTTCAAAGTGAATTAACTGCGGATATCTTTTTCGCTAGAGTTCCTGCTTCTTTACATACAGTCGTTGCGGGTGGCTACTATGCGACTATGGGAAGAACAGGTGGAGAAATCACCGCAAATGGTGTAACAAAAGGATCTGGCATTGAACGTGTATTAGATATGTTTTCTGTTGATGCGAAAGATACATATGGATTTGGTGATAGTTCAAATGATTTAGAAATGATGGAAGTCGTAGGACATGGCATTGCGATGGGAAATGGCAGTGACCAAATCAAACAAAAAGCAGATTACGTTACAGATGATGTTGATGAAAATGGAATCTATAATGCATTAAAACATTTTGGATTAATATAAGGGGGATGTATGAAAGGTTGTTTATTTTTTGATGTTGACGGCACTTTAGTAGATAGTGCTAGTGGTAAACTTGTTCCAGAAGATAGTGTAATTGATGCAATCCATCAAGCACAACAAAATGGTTATTTATGTTTTATTTCAACAGGTAGAAATTATGGTGGAATATCAGAACTATTAGATATTGGGTTTGATGGTTACGTTTTTTCAGATGGTGGTGGAATCAAACAAAATGGAAAAGATTCTATTTTGATGCCTATTCCAAATGATGTTTTAAAACATTGGTATGAACAAGTAAAGAGATATAAAGCGGAAGTTATGTTATCTTGTGAAAATGAATTGTTTGCGAGTGAAGGCCAATATCAAGAAATCGTAGATACTGTTCATAGATCAACAGAAGATTCTAATGACGAAGAACAAAAACTATTAGCTGCATGGAAGATGAGGCCAATTCATGAATATGATGGTTCTCCAGTCATAGCTTGTGATATGAGTTTCCAAAATGAAGAAATAGAACTACAGTGGCTAAAGGAAAAAAGTGATCAATTAGATTATGTTTGTACGACAGCTTCTTATGGTAGAGGTGGTGCTACAACAGGAGAGTTAACATATAAAGGCGTTAATAAAGGACAAGGTTGTTTGAGAATGATGGAATTATATGGATGTGATCCTAATCTTTCATATGCATTTGGAGATTCTATGAATGATGCATCCATGTTTAAAGTATGTGCCCATAGTATCGCAATGGGAAATGGAGCAGAAGAATTAAAAAACATTGCGGAATATGTAACGGATGATATCAATCAAAACGGTTTAGTAAACGCAATGAAGAAATATAAGATTATTTGAAACAAAAAAATAAAAAAAGAGTTGACACTACAGTTAGCATACGCTAACATAATAGTTAGTTAGAGCTAACCATCACTCTTTCCAATAAACACTTCTTAAGATGGTGGCTTAACTACCGGAAGAAACGTTTGGGCAAACGTAAATGGCATAATACTCCGGTGAAAAGCATAGATGTGTCCTCCTCAAGCACATATTCATGCATAAAGTTGAATCAATACCGGACGGGGCATCCGGTATTTTTTCATGCTTGCAGATATTTTGTTGCTCCTTCTACAAACCAATCATGTCTTTTCTTTGTAATAGAATCCTCTTCTTCTTTCCACACTTGGAAAATTAAATCATGATTATTTTGATAGATTGTACATAATTCTTTGGCGGTATATGTTTTATTTTCATC
>CAVHRL010000049.1:0-14905 GCA_963638375.1 Lachnospiraceae bacterium | reverse complement strand
AAAATAGGCGCCTAACTTGGCGCTTTTTCGCCGACTAACCTCGCCTAAATCAATAGATTATAGACGGGGTATGCGTCGGCTTCTAATCAAAATGTAAATTCTTTTCTTTTAGTCTATGGTTGATGCCTCTTTTAGCTAGCGTATAAATAACCGCAAATGTAGGAACACCAATAAACATACCTACAACGCCAAATAAAGCACCACCAACGATAATTGCGAACATGACCCACAAAGTAGGTAAACCTACCGCATCTCCTAAGATATAAGGTCCAATGATATTACCATCACATTGTTGTAGGATGATAATAAACACTAAGAATTCTGCAGCTTTGACCCAATCAATCATCACCAAGATAATCAAACAAGGAATCGCTCCAATAAATGGTCCAAATACAGGAATCATATTTGTCAAGCCAACAACTAAGGCAATCAATACCGCATATGGCATATTCAAGATCTTACATCCAATATAACAAATAATTCCAATGATCAATGAATCAATTGCTTTACCAGATATAAATTTATAGAACATATCTGCAGTTAATTTACAAACAGAAATAAAACTTGTCGCAACAGATTCCGGTAATATGCAATACATTACTTTCTTCATCTGTTTCTTAAACTTTTCTGAGTCAAGTAATAAATATAACGCAATAATTATACCAATCAAGAAATTAATGATCTGTGTTACAACATCACCTACATAAACAACGATTTTACTTAATCCACCTGAAGCAGTTGTCATCCATTTTGCTAGTTGAGATGCACCATTCAATAAAACATCTGTAATAGCATCTAATACTTCTGTATCACCACCAACAAACTGTTCTACTGTAGATTGTAAATTTGTAATATAATTTGATAAATTTCCTACAAATGTAGAAATCGAAGAAATGACCTGTGGAACTAATAACGCAAAGAATCCAACAAGAATGATGATCATTGTTAAGATAGATACTGTTACCGCAATGCCTCTTTTCTTCTTTTGAGACATTTGATATTTTGATAATAATTTTTCTTCTGTTAGATTTCTTAAAGGCGTCAAAATAAACGCAAAACAGATACCAAATATAAATGGTAATAATGCGTTAAATATTGCCGCAATCACTCCACCTAAAATATTCAAATGAGAAATAATTAAATAAAATGAAACAATCACAATTCCAGCAATTGACATCGCAATTGTTAATTCTTTTGTTTTAGGATCCAATTTAAAATTCATACACTCATACTCCAACAACATGATTATAACATCATGTATTATGATTATTTCTTAATTTATTTTACACATCTTGAAATATGTCGTTTGACCTTACTACCAATGAATGGTTTAATATGCATGTCTTTAATCAAGAATGAGGTAAGAGAATCAGCTCTATAACCCTCATACCAACCTGTTTATAAAAAAAATAAATAAGGTGGTACAGCTGGTAGCGATTAAGAAAGAGTAAAACACCTCTTTCAATTTTCGTTGAAAAAGACAAACGAAAGGAAGGGTTTTTTTAATGTCAAAATTTTATTTCACATCTGAATCCGTTACAAGCGGACATCCAGATAAAGTCTGCGATTTAATCTCAGATTCCATCCTTGATGAAGCACTTCGTCAAGATCCTGAAAGCCATATGGCTGTTGAAACAACAATCAAAGATGATTTGATTCTCATCTATGGTGAAGCTGGCACACAAGCAAGCATCGATTATGAAAAGATTGCGTTAAGTACAATGAAAGAAATTGGTTATACAGAAGATTATCATGTACTTGTTAAGGTAAACAAACAATCATCTGAAATCAATGGTGCTGTAGCACATGATACGATTTCTGCAGGCGACCAAGGTATTATGTTTGGTTATGCAGACGATGAAACTGAGGAACTTATGCCTTATGCCATCATGACTGCACATAAACTCGCAAAAAAACTAGAAGAAGTTAGAAGAGAAACACCATTCTTAAGACCTGATGGTAAAACACAAGTTACTGCTGAATATGTAGATGGTAAACTTCATAGAGTTGATACAATCGTTGTGTCTACACAACATACATCTAATGTAACACAAGATGAAATCAAAAAGTGCATCATGGAAAAAGTCATCAAACCTGTTATTGATCCAAGTTTAGTTGATGAAAATACAAAATATCTCATCAATCCATCCGGTTCATTCGTATTAGGTGGTTCATGGGGTGATTCCGGAACAACTGGAAGAAAGATCGTAGTTGATACGTATGGTGGATACGCACCAATTGGTGGAGGATGCTTTTCATCTAAAGATCCAACAAAAGTAGATCGTTCTGCAGCTTACTACGCTAGATATGTTTGTAGAAATATTGTCGCAAATGGTTTAGCACATAAATGCCAATTGGAACTATCTTATGCGATTGGTGTACAACAACCTATTTCCGTATATGTACGTTCTTTTGGAACAAGTCAATATTCTGATGATGAACTACAAGCAATCATTTTGAAAAACTTTGATTTCTCTGTAGCGAATATCATTCAAGAACTAGATCTAAGAAGACCTATTTACAAATCCACAGTAAACTATGGTCACTTTGGAAAAAAAGATCTACCTTGGGAACAATTCAAAAAGATTACAGTTGAATAGTGAGAGAAAGACATGCGTCGCATGTCTTTTCTTTTACACAAAAAAAGAAGAGATACATCACATATCTCTTCTCACAAATTATTCGCCTTCCTTTTCCATGACAGCGTGACATCTTGGACATAATCCATTTTCATCAGCTTCTTCGGAATAGTTCCAACATCTTGGACATTTTGTACCACTTGCCTTAACGACTTTAACGCTTCTTTCGCTAGCTTCTGTTACAGTTGCCTTGGAAACGATCAACCATTGTGCCAAGCTTCCATTGAGACCCTTTTCAAGTTTTTCAACATCAGATGCTTCAAGACTTAATTGAACTTCTGCTTCTTGTGCTGTTCCAATTGTCTTTTCACTTCTGCTTTCTTCTAAAGCTTTCATAACATCTGTTCGAATATTCAATAAATCATTGAATTCTTCTTTTAAGCTTGTTTCATTCGCATATTCTTGAACAGATGGGAAGTGACAATAATGAACTGATTCAGCTTCATCATTATTGAAATGTGTCCAAACTTCTTCTGTTGTATAACATAAGAATGGTGCCCACAATTTTACTAATGCATCTGTACATTGCCAATAAACGGATTGTACTTGTCTTCTTCTTGTATCATCCTTTGCGTTACAGTAAAGAATATCCTTTGTGAAATCACAATAATAAGAAGATAATTCATTTACCATAAAGTTTGTAAGAACCTTAGAAGCATCTACATAATCATATTCTTCACAATCCTTACGCACTGCTTTCACTACATCATTTAACTTCACAAGGATGTATTGATCTACAGATTCTAATGCATCATATGCAACCATATCTTTCTTAGGATCGAAATCTGTTGGATTGATGTTTCCAAGTAAGAAACGGAATGTATTTCTAATCTTTCTATATTGATCAGAAACTTGTTTTACATTGCTAGGACCTAACTTAAGATCTTCTTTAAAGTCACTTGTCATTGCCCACAATCTAAATACATCCGCACCATTCACGTTGATGATATCCATTGGGTTTACAACATTACCAACAGACTTACTCATCTTTTCACCCTTAGAGTCAACAACATAACCATGAGAAAGAACTTCTTTATATGGTGCTGTACCATTAACTGCTGTAGAAACGATCAAAGAAGAGTTAAACCAACCTCTATATTGGTCACTACCTTCAAAATATAAGTCACAAGGATAATCATAACCTCTTGCCTTCAATTCATTCCAAGAAGAACCTGAGTCAAACCAAACATCCATGATATCTTTTTCTTTTGTGAAGTTTCCATTTGGAGACTTTTCATTTGTATAACCTTCTGGTAATAGATCTTTAGCCTCATGTTCAAACCAATAGTTAGAACCATACTGACCAAACAATTCTGCAATATGGTTGAATACATCCATTTCCATGATTGGAGAACCATCTTCGTTATAAATGATTGGAATTGGTACACCCCATAGTCTTTGTCTAGAAATGCACCAGTCTCCTCTATCCGCAATCATATTATGCATTCTCTTTTGTCCAAAGGAGTTATGCCATGTAATTTTATTATCAATTTCATCAAGAAGTTGTGGTTTTAATTTATCAATCGAACAGAACCATTGTTTAACAGCTCTAAAGATAACCTTTTTCTTTAAACGATCATCATGAGGATAACTATGCACAATGCTTTCTACAGCTAATAAACAACCTTTTTCATTCATATCATGAATGATAGCCTTTGAACAATCTTCAAAGAACATACCTTCATATTTACCAGCTTCACTATTCATATTACCTTGATAATCAACTGTATTGATAGGAGCCATACCATACTTCATACAAACCATATAGTCATCTAAACCATGACCACCAGCTGTATGAACGACACCAGTACCATCTTCATCAGTAACGTGATTTCCTAATAATGCAGGACATTCTTTATCTAATACCACATGGTGATATGTAACACCTTCTAATTCTTTACCCTTGAATGTTCTTAATACACCTTGATTTTCTAAACCAAACTTTTCAAGTAATTGATCAACAAATTTAGCTAAGAATACTAATTTACCCTTTTCTGTCTGTACTTCTGCATAATCATATGCTTCATTCAAACATACAGCCATATTAGATGGAATTGTCCAAGGTGTTGTTGTCCAAATAACAAAATAATCATCTGAATCTAATACGCCTTTTCCATCAGCAACTTGGAACGCAAGATAAATTGTGGCATCTTTTACATCACGATATACGATTTCTGAATCCGCAACAGCAGTTTCATTAAATGGAGACCAATAAACAGGTTTCAAACCTTGGAAGATCATTCCTTCACTTGCCATCTTTCCAAATGTCTTAACTTGTCTTTCTTCAAATTCAGGTAATAAAGTAATATATGGATGTTCATAATCAGCAATTTGACCCAATCGTTTTTCTGTAGCCATTTGTTGTTCAATTTGTGTATGAACAAATTCATCACACTTTGCACGGAATTCAGCAGCTGTAATCTTTTTGCGATCAACACCTAGTTTCTGAATTGCGTTTTCAGTTGGTAAACCATGTGTGTCCCACCCAGGGAAAAATGGTGTATAGAAACCTAACATTGCATGAGAACGAACAATGAAGTCTTTGATAGAACGATTCATCGCTGTACCAGCATGAAGATTACCATTTGCGTATGGAGGACCATCATGAAGAATAAATGCTTTTTCTCCTTCATGGTGTTTCAAAATGTTTTGATAATAGTTGTTTTCTTCCCATTGTTTTAAAATGCCAGGTTCTTTCTTCGCTAAATTACCTCTCATTTCAAAATCTGTTTGTGGCATGTGTAAAGTTTGTTTGTAATCCATCTTCTTTTCTCCTTTTTAGGACACCATATAAAAAGCGTCCTCATTTCTAAGGACGCAAAATGCGCGGTACCACCTTAGTTTATGTACATTGATCATATACATACTCTTGTTGGATCCTTTATCGCAGGATATACGACTGTTCATGAGGTGATGTCACTTAAGAATGTACCTTGTTGCATTTCACCAACCGCAACTCTCTTATTAAGAACATATATTAAGGCGCGTCCTCAATCAACGCAGTTTTGATTCAGCTTCTTCTAGCCATCTCATATCA
Organism: Lachnospiraceae bacterium; assembly: GCA_963638375.1. GTDB lineage: Bacteria > Bacillota_I > Bacilli_A > Erysipelotrichales > Erysipelotrichaceae > Bulleidia. Next base: position 9,229 of record CAVHRL010000049.1, on the reverse strand, counting down.
GGCATCTGAGGAATTCTGAAATCATCTAATTGTGTAAGCATATCTTCTAGTTGCTTACGCATATCGCTTTTTACATCTCCAGCTTGTGAATAAAGCTTACTGAGATCTACTAAAATCAGTCTAGCAGTCGATATTGCTTCTTTGACAATCTCATCTGCATTTTTCTGTGCTGTCGATATAATTTCATTTGCTTCACGTAACGAAAGCCTTGCGATATTTTCTGCCGCCTCTTTTCGAGACTGCTCAGTAGTGAGTATCTGTTGATACCTTTGTTTCATATCATCCAACGCACGTGTCGTTTCAACAAGTTGTTGTTGATATAATTCCAACTTTTTTTGAAGTTGTTCTACCTGTAAGGCATATTGATCAATTGCATCATCAACCGCAAAACGATCATATCCATTTTTCATGACTCTGAATGTCGGCTTCTGATTGCTCATGATTCCTCCTATATACTCACTTCGAATTCTGCTAGGAGACGATCACTTTTGGTCTTTTTTATTACACCAAGATATCGAAATCTACCTTTTCCCCTAATAGAAATCGTAACGTTATTATCGCACATCTTATCAGGTGCTTCAAGCACGATATGATTCACTTGTACAAGACCTTGTAAGATCATTTCCTTTGCCTTTTGTCTAGATAAATGTGTAAGTCCAGCTACAATAGCATCTAATCTTTCACTCGCAATGATCACAGTCATCAACTTTGTTTGAAAAATTTGTTCGGGTCTTTGTTCAATTTCTTCAAAATGAACACTTAATTGATTCACTTTTGTTAAATTCTCACAAAGAAATCTAGCCATTGATTTACTTGTATAAATATAGATTCGATTCTCTTCTATCCAAAAATCCCCAAAAGAATGTCGATCAATTTGTAAATGCATCAATGCACCAAGAACATCACGATGCCCTATCTTACGAAATCTTTGATCAATGCGTGCTGAAATGCAAGTGATGTCTGAAGTATTTTCATCATCATATAAGAAAATAACTTTCTTCTTTCTCGCATTTGGATAACCACCATCGTAACAAATTAGATTTGATTCTGGGAAATACCTATTTACATGTGCTAGTTCTTCTTCATTCAAAAAAGAAGATGACATGGTCTTATGCCATGTCATACTTTTATCTTGTAAGTCTTGTAAATGTGCAATCAATGATGCATATTCACCTTGATTAGTCATCATCGCTTTCTAAAGAAATGTCACCTGTGACATTTACATTCTTTGGTGTGCAAAGAATTACATTATGTCCGATCTTTTGAATAGAACCATCCAAGGCAAATACAACACCTGTTAAGAAATCAATTGTTCTTTGTGCAAAATCTCTTTGTAAACGATGTAAATTCACAACACAAGCTCTTCTATTCTTTAAGTGCTTTGCGATTTCTTCTGCTTCTTCAAATGATCTTGGTTCAAACAATACCATAGAAGCATTTGAAGGAATTGTATTTACAGCAGTCTTTGTAGCTTCATAAGTAGAAACTGGTTTTGTTTCACTTTCTTTATATTGAAGAACTTGTTCTTCTTCATCTTCATATTCTTCATCATCATCTAATGGTGCAATAAAATCTTTTAATTTCTGAAAAGCCATATTCTTTCCTCCAATAACATTGGTATTATATCACGTATTCTCTTCAAAGAATATCAAATTCTCGCATGCTTATGCCAATTATTAAGAATATTTTTCATTCTTGAATCTGTTAGGATCTGTTGCTATCCAAATAATAACAAACGCAATCGCATTAATTACTACACCAATCAACAAAATCATTTTTAATGAAACAACTTCTAATAAGTAGCCACCTAATAAACTCGCTAACATTGGGCAAATTCCAGTTGTAGCGATACCTAACAAAGATTGTCCCTTTACAATATCCTTCTTTCCAACAATAGAATATACGTAATACACCGCAGAAACTTGATAAAAACCGGATAACAAAATATGAGAGATATTTAACCAGATCCAAAACTGTAAATTTGGTGCAATAAAAAATAAGAATGCTTTTAAAACACCACCAAAAGCCGATATCTTCAACATTGTAGGAGCACCAATTCTTGACATGATGTTTGTTCCAAACATTACCGCAGGAATTTCTGAAATTGCCATCACAAACAATGTTGTTCCCATTTCCGCAGAAGTTCCCCCTAGATCTTTAATGAAGTAGATCATATATGTACCAACTACATTGTTCATCAACCACAAGAATATAAACCCTAACATTAAAACTAAGAAACGATGATATTTCGAAAAGAACTCTTTCATTGAAGAAGGCTCTTCTTCTATCAATTGATTTCCGGCAATGATTGGAGCATTTTCATCTTTTGTAGGAACTGGAAATACAATCAATAATAGAATCAATAAAATATAAATCAAAATATAAATCGGTAAAATGATTTCACTACCAAACTGATTTGTAATCATTCCCATAAAGTATGCCGCAATCGCATACCCCAACGACCCCATAGAACGTGCTAAGCCAAAATTGATATCATATCCATTATTTGTAAACTGTAAACACAAACTATTCAATAACGGAGATATCGCTGCTTGAATACTATACGCCGTCAAATAGAATACTAGCGTTGGTAAAAACTCATGTGGTAAAAATATCAAACCACAAAATGCTGCCACACAAACTGCAAATAAGATAATCATGTAATATTTTAAAGGGACTTTTTCACTCTTATCCGCAAATGTTCCTATAAATTGTGCTAAAACACAACTAATCAAACTTGCTGCAGAAACAACGATTCCAATTTGTCCAGAAGTAAAACCTCTTCCTTCTAAAAACAATGCCGCAAAGTTTGAAATAATTAAATAGTCAATCCAAAATCCTGCTTGTAAACATCCATAGCGCATTGTTGGACCTTTTTTCTTTTCTAATATCATCAATATTCTCCTTAACAAAACGCTTACATCATAACACATTACACATTTCTTCTTGAATCCATTTTTGCAAAGTGTAAAATTAATCTATGAAAAAAATTAAAGAAAACTTATTTACGAAATTTGCATATATTTTATATGGCATTGCGATAGTCGCAAGTATTATCTACGGATTGGTTTATGGACCTTTTTATGTTCATTTTATTGATGGCATTACGATCATGGGATTGTTATATTTAATGATTGCGGTCATTCTTTGGGGGCAAAAAGGAAAAATCATTGATAAAAGATCAATTGATTTAAAAAGATTCAAGAATCATGAAATGATGAATTCTAGTGATAATGATTCTGAAAACTATATATATTATAAAGAGAAGAATAAATTTCTTTATCCTTCTCTGTTAATTTTAGTAATTGCGTTTATATTAGCTGCATTCTATTAATAAACCCCTTTTAATGAATGCATTTGTTTTCCACAATGTGGACATATTTCTTTTTCTCTAGAAGAGTGAAATCCACACTCCGAACAAGTACAGCTTGGTAAATAAACAATACCATTCATGTAATGTTCGTCTTTTTTTGTATCGTGAATCCAATGAGGAACTCTCTTTTTCATTGCTTCAAATGCAGATTCACCTTTGGTAAGATGTATTCCTTTCCCTCTGACTTTTCTTTCCATAGTATCTTCCTTTCGGAATACTATCCTACCACAAATTAGACAAGATATCTTAGTTATATTGTGTGAAATATTGGTTTCATTTTGTCAAACGTACAAATTTCATGAATTCCTATTTCATTCTTAAGAATTTCATAAGCATCTTTAATATGATCTGCTAGATATTCTGTTTTATGTGCGTCTGATCCAACAGTTACAATCTTACCACCTAGATCTTTATACAATTTTAAGATAGCTCTACTAGGTTGCGTATCTTTAAGTCCATACTTCCAACTAGACGTATTAATTTCAATACCTTTTCCATCTTGAATCGCTAACTTTAGGATTTCCGCTATGATTTCTTCTTCCTTTTCAAATGGATAAATACCATTTTCATCATATCGTGCTAATAGATCTAAATGTGCTAAACAAGAATAATTCTTAAACATCTTCATTGTTTTATAGATTTCATTATAATACTCATCATTATATTCTTTTTGTGTTTTTCCTTTTTGGAAATCTTGTGTCCAAAATTCCAAGTTATTTACTTGATGCATAGAAAATAATACAAAATCTAATTCATCTTGATATTTCGCATATAACTTTTCATAATCAGAAACTGTAATTGATTGAATACCAAATTCAAGTCCTTGTTTGATTGTGATTTTATCAGAATATGATTTCTTCATTTCTTTTAATTTTTTAAAATATTCTGGATAATTTACATTCGCTAAAACCAATTCCACTTCTTCACCATGTTCAATGGCATGTCTAGTAATAATACCATTAGGATCATCCCAATCCCTTTTAATGCCATAATCTACATGATCTGTGAAACACATTTCATCTAAACCCACTTCAATTCCTCTTTTGACTTGGTTTTCCATTGGTTCATTGGAATCATCAGAAAACTCACAATGCAAATGATAATCAGCGTACATATTTATTTCCTCCATTTTCTACAATATGCTTTATTCCAATTCTAAATAATCCAGCATAAATCAATTCATTGATATCTTTTATATGTTTGATTTCCATATTCTCAATTTCAATTTCATCATTCAAAATATCAGAACTCCACCCAATGATTTGTGGATCTAATACAGCTTGAATCACATGCATACGATTGATTAGAAAAGCTTTCGGATCTTTTGTTTGAACTATAATTTGTTCTTCTTCTGAATAATCTGGTAAATATCTTAATTCACCTGCTTGATGTTGATAACCATTGTATAGTTTTCCATTGATCAAAATACCACATCCTAAATAATCCGTAGCTGGTTGATAAATAAACGCACAATTTTGTATATCAGAATATTTTTCTTGAAGACCGATGACACTTATATTCACATCATTTTCAATGATGACAGGTATATCAATCATAGTCTTAATTTCTTCTATTAAGTTGATATTTTGTAATGCATAACAATCACAAATAGATATCATTCCATTTACACATACACCAGGAATACTAATGAGAATACAATCCATTGGATATTTTTGATATTTATGGATAATTTGTAGAACATCTTTTACTTCTATATGATTTTTCACTAGTTGTTCTTTATGTATTTCTTGATTATTTAGATTGCATAATACAGATTGGATTTCTTCATGACTTTTTTGTTTTAAAAGAATGATTTTTAACAAATTTGCATAATTCTCATTTAAACAATACTGTTTTGATTTTCTTCCACCTGTTGAATCTGCATCTTCCAACTGTTTGATTTCTTTATGCATCAACAATTCTTTCAATACATTTGTACATCCAGCTAAAGAAATACTAGTTAATTCATGAAGATCATTCTTTGTGAGGATCTTGTTTTCGTAAAAATATTTACGAATCTTATTCATATTTGATATTTTTAATTCATCTACTTTCGTCATAACTTGTCGAAAGTATTATACTATCAACAATAAAAAATGGAAGAAACATTTCTTCCATCATTCATATAAAGGATATTTATCTGTTAAGACTTTTACTTTAGCCTTCACTTCTTCTTTGTTCTTTTCAAAATCACTCGCAACCAAATATAAACATTCCGCAATAGCATCCATATCTTCTTTCACGAAACCACGTGTTGTGATTGCGGCAGTACCAATACGAACACCACTTGTTACAAATGGAGATAATGGTTCATTTGGAATACTATTTTTATTTAATGTGATATTCACTTCATCACAGGCTGCTTGCATGAACTTACCTGTAATTCCAAAGTTTGTTAAATCAACCAATACTAAGTGATTATCACTACCACCAGATACAAGCTTAAATCCATACTTATTCAAAGCTTGCGCAAGTGCAGCACAATTTTCAACTAAGCGTGTTTGGTATTCTTTAAATTCTGGTTTTAAAGCCTCACCAAAACATACCGCTTTTGCGGCAATAACATGTTCTAATGGTCCACCTTGTGTACCAGGGAATACTGCTTTATTAAAGTTATATTTCTTATTTGCTTCTTCTGTAGCTAAGATAAATCCACCACGAGGACCTCTTAATGTTTTATGTGTCGTTGAAGTCACAACATCTGCGTATGGCACTGGTGAAGGATGTAATCCTGCCGCAACAAGTCCCGCAATATGTGCCATATCCACCCAAAGAACTGCACCACACTTATCCGCAATTTCTCTGAAACGTTTAAAATCAATCGTTCTAGGATATGCACTCGCACCCGCACAGATCATCTTTGGATGACATTCCATCGCAAGTTTCTCTACTGCATCATAATCAATATATCCATCATCATTAACACCATAACTAACGATATTAAAATAGTTACCAGAAATATTTGCAGGAGAACCATGTGTTAAATGTCCACCAGCATCAAGGCTCATTCCCATCATTGTATCACCTGGTTTTAGTACAGCGTATTCCACTGCTAAATTTGCGGAGGCACCTGAGTGAGGTTGTACATTGGCATATTCTGCACCAAATAATTTTTTAACACGTTCAATTGCAATTGTTTCAATTTGATCGATAACTTGACAACCACCATAGTATCTTTTTCCACTATATCCTTCTGCGTATTTATTTGTCGCAACACTTCCCATTGCCATCATAACTGCTTCGGATACAATATTTTCACTCGCAATTAATTCAATATTATCCTTTTGTCTTTGATACTCTGCTTCTAATGCATTTCCAACTTCTGGATCAAACTTTGTTACATAATCCATTGTTTCTTTTACGATACTCATACTAGTCCCTCCTCATATCTGTGCATTATTATACTCGTTTATTTGTATAATTTAACATAAAAAAGAAAATAATTTTCATAATTTACATAAATAATGAAATATTTTTCATATTTTATAAGATATTTTTAACATCAATCAAGTCTTCTACTACATGTTCAACTGTTTCAGGAACAATCATATCTTCTTTTCTCTTATAGAATATTGTATGCATTCCATAATTGATACCACCTTTCATATCAGAAGATAAAGAATCCCCTATGATACATGTTTCTTGAGGCAAAATTGTTTGTTTATGATATTCATTTAATTCTTGAAATGAACAATCAAAGAAGTCTTTAGACGGTTTTGAACAGCCAAACTTTTCCGATATAAACGCTAACTCAAAATAACGATCTAAATGTGCTTGTTTGATACGATTACATTGTTGAAAGTACGGACCATTACTCGCTAAACAAAGAATATATTTTTGATTTAAATATTGAATCATTTCTAAGGCATTCTTTTCTAAGATAGCACTATTGTATAGTCCTTCTCTAAAGTACCTTTCAAAGACCAAGCCATCAAAATCAATTTCTAAACGATCCAATATTTTTTGCCAACGAATTTCTTCTAAATGTTCAAAAGTTAATTGTCCTTTTTCCAACTGTTTCCACAATTTTCCATTTTCTTCATTAAATACATCAAACATATATGGTTCATATTGTTTAAGTCCATACTTTTGAAATCCTTCTTTCATACACTGTTTTACATATTCATCAAAACTTAGTAGTGTATTATCAATATCTACAAATACTGCTTTAATCATATTCCCTCACAAAAATCCCGGTTTATACCGGGATCATAATTATTTCCAAAGTACGTCTGGATATTCACCACTTGCTTTCTTTTCAGCAATCTTCGCTACAACATCTGGTTTATCTTCTTTGTAAGTTACACCAAACCATTTATCTTTACTAGATAGCATCTTAACTGTAATCTTTCCATCGCGAACCAAATCCCCTACCGCAGTAGGAATTACATGTTCACATTTCATTGGATTGCTTTCTAGATTCTTTTCTAAGAAATCTTTAAAAATTGGTTCTAATTCATCAAAGATCTGTGGTGTAAATCCCCAGAAATTCATAGATACTAATGCATTATCATCAATTGGCTTCCAATTTCCATCTTCTTCATATACTGCATGACCATCTTGTAATGCAATCTTTTGTACTTCTACGATGTGTGAAAGATTTCCATCCTTTTCTTCGCATAAGCCTCTTGTAACTGTTCCATTTGTTGTTAATGTATTTAAACACTGGAAACCAACCATAGCGTATTTATCATCTTCAATTTCATTTGTTAGATAATCATATACAACTTGATATGCATTTCTTCCATAGAAATCATCTGCATTGATAATTGCGAATGGTTCATTTACAACACCTTTACAAGCTAACAAAGCATGTGTTGTTCCCCATGGTTTTTCTCTTCCTTCTGGAACAGTAAAACCTTCTGGGATATTGTTCATATCTTGATATGCAAATTCAACTTCCATACCATTTCTAGCAACTTTATCTGTTAATGCATTTCTAAACAATTGTTCGTGTTCCTTACGAATGATTAAAACAACTTTTCTAAATCCTGCTTGATATGCATCATAGATAGAAAAATCAATGATTGGTTCTCCATGAGATCCAACGCCATCGATTTGTTTCATTCCTCCATATCTGCTACCCATTCCTGCAGCTAAAATAACTAATGTTGGTTTATTTCCCATATTATGTTTCCCACCTTTTCTGCTTTTTATTATATCAATAACTGTATTATAATAAAACTATGAAACAACTTATATTAGCTTCACAAAGTCCTAGAAGAAAAGAAATATTAGAAAAATGTAATATTCCTTTTCAATGTATACCTGCAGATATTGATGAAACATTACCAAAAGATATCTCTTTATATAAAGCTGTAAAAGAATTATCTTTTTCTAAAGCAAACGCTATATTAAAACAATATCCTGATGCCGTAGTTATTGGTTCAGATACGATTGTAGCTTTTAATGGAATTCCTTTAGGAAAGCCAAAAACAAGAGATAAAGCTTTTGAAATGTTAAAAAGAATCCAAGGAAATACGCATGAAGTCATTACTGGATTAGCTTTTGTTAGCAATCAAAAAACATTTAAAGATGTATCTGTATCAAAAGTGACATTTGCGAGCATGACAGATGAAGAGATCAAAGCATATATTGATACTGGTGAATGTTATGACAAAGCTGGTGCATATGGAATACAAGGATATGGTGGTAGGTATATTACACATATAGAAGGAGATTTCTATTCTATTATGGGATTACCATTACATCTTGTTTATAAAGAGTTAAAGAATATTAGCCTATACTAAGATAATCTGTTATCATATATAAGCTTTACGCCGATTTAGTATAGTGGTAATACAGATCCATGGTAAGGATCAGCGGACAGTTCAATTCTGTCAATCGGCATATTCA
>CAVHRL010000048.1:0-15158 GCA_963638375.1 Lachnospiraceae bacterium | reverse complement strand
TCGTTTTCATTGATGGATTCTTCTAATTTCTTCAATTGTTTTGGAAAGTTTAGTTTGGTAACCATGCAGATGGCATGATTCCCATAAACATTCATCATATTTTCAAAATAAGATTCATTTCGTAATGCGATTTGTTTTCTTACTTCTGTATAATGCATCGCTATAGAAAAATCATGAAGATATTCTCTTCCTTCATAAACTTCAATTCCTTTATGTAAAGCAGCACGAATGCATTTAGCAGTTTTATGTTCAAGTTTTTCTTTATAGTCAGAAGTAACTTCCATTGAAGCATTAAAACGAGGCTGAGTAGCTTCTTCTATCATAGTTGTAAAACCTTTATGTTTCGCACCAATAGATTTTAAATAATCAATTACATCATTATTTTCATAAGGATGAGCTTCATTTCTATCTCTATAAGAATAAATTCTAGAAAGAATACTTGGATCAAAGCGTAAGACAATTGCGTGTTGTTTTTTCGCTTCAAGTTTAAGGTGTTCAAGCATAAAAGAAACAAGTTCTTGATTGTCATAATCCATGATTGGTCCACGCGGAATATAAAACAATGTTTTATGCAAAGGTAGATGGCGAATTAAGACAAGTGCTGTCGCTACAATTTGATCATCTTCAGTAACACCTGCATAGAAATGATCCCAGTTGTTTTTTACATTTGCCCATGGTGAACATTGAAATAAGTTGTTTTGTGAATGATTGATTACAAAATCATCAAAAGATTTTTTATCTAAATTAGTTTGAAAAATGTATGTCATACAAATTACTTCCTTTCAAACGTGCACTAAGTACTATAGCACTCTCTTTTCAAAATAAAAGGTTAAATTCTTAAGATTATTTTAATTATGACAATACACTTTTAACAATGTGTAAATATTTGGTAACTCTATTTACTTTCATTATTGTTTTACTGTTACTCTATCTTTACCTGTTCTAAGTTTCGCACTTTTCTTTAATACCCAAGGATAGACATCATCAAAAGCTTTATACATAATAGGGTCTAAAATATAATTAAATTCACCAATATATTCTTCAATTTCCATATTCCAACTAGATTTGAACTTTGTTAATCCATCATCTAGTGTTCCTTCAATACCACCCATGGAAACATAATCAATATGCATTTTCTCAGCTAAATCAAAGTATTTGGCATATAAAGCATAAATAGTACGGAATCTAAGATATTCTGCATTATTTCCAGCATATACAAATTCCATTCTATTTTTATTGAAAATCGCTAATTTACCAGAAAGAATAATTTCTTCTTTTCCTTCTTTTTGTTTTTCTTCTTTTAGTTTTTCTAATTCTTTTGATGCATTTGTGATTTTTAATTGATATTGATTCTTTTGTTTCTGATATGGTGTCTCTTTCATTGCGATTTGAGATTGTTTGATTTCTTCTTCTAATATTTTTATTTGTTTATCAAAGTTTAATTTCGCAACCATGATGATACATTGATCACCATAAATATCAGCCATGCGTTTAAAATAAGATTCATTTCTTAAGGCAACACCTTTTCTTTCTTCTGTATATTTCATTGCTTGAGCGAATTCATGAATATATTCATGACCTTCATAGAATTCAGCACCTTTCTTTTCGGCAGTTTTAATAGATTGACGAACTTTCTTATCTAATTTTGACAAATAATCATAGGAATGTGTAGCAGCATTAAAACGAGGTTGTGTAGCCTCTTCAATATAAATCGTATAACCATTATGTTTGGCACCAATCGCTGTCAGATAAGAAACGACATGTTCATTCATTCTTGGATGATCTTGTCCTTTTGTTTCATATGCATATTTTCTACTATAGACATTCGGATCAAATCTAAGTGTAATTGCGTGGTGTTTCTTAGCTAAAGAAACTAAATTCTCAATAAAAAAAGAAACGAGGTCTTGATTGTCATAATCCATGACTGGTCCTCTTGGAATATAGAAAAGACTTTTCCCAAGTGGCATATTTCGCTTTAAAACAAGTGCTGTTCCAACAATTACATCTCCATCTTTTACGCATGTAAAAAAATGCTCCCAATTGTTTTTTACTTCTGCCCATTTAGAACATTGAAATAAACTATTTTGTTGATGATTTTCAACAAATTCATCCATTTCATCTTTTGGTATATTCATATAAAACGTATAAGCCATAACAACTCCTCGTACTTTTAAAAATTATTATAAAATAAAAGATGGCATAAAGCCATCTAATAGTGATGCGTACGGGATTCGAACCCGTGAATGTTGCCTTGAGAGGGCAATGTGTTAAGCCACTTCACCAACGCACCATAATAAGAATGAGGTCATGCCTCATTCTTTCAAATTACTTAGCTAATTCAGCTTTAGCTGCATCAACAAGATCTTTAAATCCCTTTTCATCATGAATAGCGATTTCAGATAGCATCTTACGGTTAACGTTGATGTTAGCTAATTTTAAACCGTGCATGAACTTGGAATAAGACAAATCATATTGTCTAACTGCTGCGTTGATACGAGCAATCCAAAGTTTACGCATTTCTCTCTTAGTTTGTTTTCTACCAATGTAAGAATAACGTAGAGAACGCATTACTTGTTCATTGGCTGTTCTATATAGAAGGTGCTTAGATCCAAAATAACCCTTAGCTAATTTTAAAACCTTCTTACGTCTGTTACGTGTAGGTGTACTTCCTTTAACTCTCATCTTCTCTTAGCCTCCTATTAACCCTGTAAAAGCTGTCTATCACGCTTTAAATCTGTGCTGTGTGCTGTAGTAGACTTAGCAAGATGCATCTTTTGCTTATGTGTCTTATTTGCTGCGAAATGTGATACGTAGTTGTGTTGAACTTTTAACTTTCCTGTTCCTGTTAACTTAGAACGTTTTGCGAAAGTCTTTTTTGTCTTCATTTTAATCTTCTTTGGCTTTCTAGCTTTTGCTTTCATAACAATCTCCTTTACTTTCCTTTCTTAGGTGAGAATGTGACAGACATTGTATTTCCTTCTAACAAAGGAGCTTTTGTAACATCTGCAACATCCGAGACTTGCTCAGTGAACTTATCCATGACTTGCTTTCCAACTTCTTGGCGCGTGATCATACGTCCTCTGAATCGCATATCAATTTTTACCTTTTGTCCATCTTCCAACCATTCTCTTGCACGTTTTACTTTTGTATCAAAATCATGTTGGTCAATAACCGGTGATACACGTAGTGACTTAACTTCTGAAGTTTGTTGATTTTTCTTTGCTTCACGTTCTTTCTTTTGTTGTTCAAAACGATAGCGTCCATAGTCAACAATCTTACATACTGGTGGTTGTGCATTTGGTGCAACACACAACAAATCAAGATCTTGGTCATATGCTTCTTGTAATGCATCATGACGTGACATAACACCAAGCTGAGTTCCATCAGATCCAATGACTAATACTTCTTTATCACGGATAGCCTCATTTACGATATCTGTAGGCTCTTTGTGTCTGTTTTTGTTAAATTTAACCTTTCCCAAGCAAACCTCCTGTCATAATATTAAAAAGCAGATACTAAAGCCGCACCTGCCTAAAAGTCCCAAATCAGTTCTTATCGGCCACTTACCCAAGTTTTCAAAACATCAGGTGAGAAGTATGTGCTTCTTCTTTCCGTTTTTTAAATTACTGAATAATTAAACAACAATAATATGTTATTGTCAATACTAAATTTCAAATCCAACTACATTTACTGTAACATCTGTAGCTTTGAAACCTGTCATAAATTGAATATTCTCATAAATCTTGTTTTGTACAAGTTCACAAGTAGCTTTTACATTAGCTCCATATTTCAATTTAATATCAGCTGTAATATGAAGTTTATTATCTTCAATCTTAACTGTGAATGGTTTTGTGAATGTCGTTTCCGGAATTCTTACAGCGTTATCAATATCATCAACACTAATTTCCGAAATGGATTTAAACACAGCTTTGTTCATTGCGACCATTCCAATTTCATCTGTTTCATTTAATACTACATAATCTTGTGCCATAATTTGTCACCTCTTCTTGAAATATTATACAAGAATTTTTTCTTTAATGAAAGATTGTATAAATATCATGATATAAAGAAGATACAATAGAATCCTTATTTACCATGAGTTCTTCATACGAATCATATTTCATATCTAATTCATTTACTTTTTGCCTAAATCTTAGCATACATTCATACAACATATCTTCATGTACGATTTCAATCGTATTTGCATCACACATAGCTTGTGCTAATGTTTCTTCCAATAGATCTCTGATTGCGTCTCCTTCTTGAATCGACATTTTCATAAATGTATCTCCAAACCATCCTGGTTGAATGATCAAGATTCGAATCACTTCGATAAAATCACTAAAATCTTCATCATTATCACCTGGTCTAATCACAAATAACATACAGAAGAAAATATGCCACAAGAAATTATGATTAAATTCCTTTTCAAAATATTTTCCTAAGATATCACAAAATGGATCTTCTGAATGATATGGCTCACTTAATTCTAATTGTTGTTTAAAATCAATTTCAGAATCATTTAAGTAATTCAATAATTCTAAATAATCAATCATTGTTACTTGATTATGTTCACCATTCACAAAATCTCGAATATAGATATATTGTGCTAATATCGCAGAACATTTCTTAAAGTCTGTCGCAAAACCAACAGAATCTTTCATCTTCCGATTCACAAGCTCATTGATACTTCTAGCAACGAATGTCTTAAATCCTTTTTCATCCATTCCAATTTGTGCTTGTTTAGATTGATTGGATATTTCGTTATACATGATTTCCAATTGTCGATCTACAACATCTAGATTGTCACGAATTGCACCTAGCATTTCTTTATTGAAAGCATCATACATCACAAAGTCTGGATTTTTATAAACAACTTCATGTTCAATATTACTCCAGAAATGATGTACTAATGATTTAATTTGTAACTCATAGTTAATTCTTTCGCCACCAAATAAATAATACCCATCTAAACGATAAATCGTAAATCCATTTCTTTGTAGTTGAGGTTGTGGCTGTGTTAAATTTAAATATAAATTAGAATCTTCTTTACATACCGCATACTCATCTTTTTGTTTGATAAAATGTGTAAACAAAGATTGATACATTTCCGTTTCATTTCGAATAAATCTACATTCTACCGTAATACCAATCAAATCATGTAAATTATCAATTGCTTCTTTTGGAGTTTCATAATCTAAATAGAAATGATTTCGTATCAATTTTTCTTTCAAGCTATCTTTCCCTTTGATTCTTGTATGTAGATGAATCACTTCACTATTTTCTTGTGGATATAGCTTTTGATATGTTTCTAGTATCTTTCCTTCTGCATATACATAAGAAGGATTCTTTCTTTCAAAATAAGAAAGCGTATCTTCTATAAATTCAAATAATTCTAATTCCATACTATATTCCTTTATCGAAGACGAAATGCTTTTGGAAATTTATTTTTGAGTGCTTTTCCATCACTTTTCGCTCCACCAATCACGAAATCATGATAGCACATCGCATACCAACCTTTTTGAACATTCGCTGAAATTTGTTCACCATGCATATACATTTTCACTTCATTGTCGTTCAAGTCATATTTGTTTTTGAATTTTGAATAGGAAGACATGAAAAAATGATGTGAGAATTCAAATCTTCCTTTTAACATTTCTCCGATATAAACCTGATTTCTTAAAAGATGTAATCTACCTGTATCAATAAATGGATGACTACCACCATACAAACGATTATTTTTATAGTAAAGATATGGGTATTGTTCTTCTAGTGTATTCTCTAGTAATTTCAATATCTCATTTGGTATCTTGTCAGATTTCAATTCTTTAATATTAGAAATAGAAGTAGAAGATTTCTTTTTCATTTTCGCAATAAAATGCCCTTCTCCTTTATCCATAGGATAAATACGAATTGCCTTATGTGTTTCATGTCCTTCTTCAAATGCATTTCTTCCAAAAGAAACATCTGCATCTATCATTTCCATATCATCATGTTTTTCTAAAAATGAGAAAATTTGTTTTTCATTTTCTATTTTATTTAATGTACAAGTTGAATATAAAAGAATGCCATTTTCTTTTAAACATAAATATGCATTTTCTAAGATTTCTTTTTGTAGAGATGCACAATGTTGAACTAGTTCAGGGCTCCATTGATCAACAGCTTCTGTGTTTTTACGCATCATACCCTCTCCACTACAAGGAGCATCACATAAGACCATATCAAAATATCCTTGAAAGTGCTCTGCAATATCTTTTGTATCATTACTTAATACAACACAATTACTTGCACCATTTCTTTCTACATTTTCTAATAAGATCTTACTTCTTTTATGATCGATTTCATTACATACAACAAGTCCATCATTGTTTAATAGTTCTAATATTTGTGTTGTTTTAGAACCAGGTGCAGCACATAAATCTAATATTCTTAAGCCAGGTTCAGGATCCATGACTGTAACTGCTGCAGATGCACTTGCTTCTTGCATGTAAAAAGCACCAGAAAGATATGCTGGTGTCATTCCATATTTCTGATCATCTGTATAATATCCATGTAATGCATAAGGGCTTTTTTCATGAAAAACAGCAACATTTTCAAAAAAGTGGGATTCGCTTGTCTTTAGAGGATTGATACGAAATCCTCTAATCGCATCATGTTCTAAACATTTTAAATATTCAGGATAGTCCTCTTGTAGGATATCTTGCATTTGTTGTAAAAATAGTTCATTCATATTCGTTTAATATTTTCTTTGTAGAAATAATATCTTGTTCTAACTGCATGATAAGATTTCCTTTTGATGAAAATCTTTTTTCATCACGAATAAAACGCGTGAATTCAACACTAATATGTTTTCCATAAATAGTTTGATGAAAATCAATAATATGTGCTTCTAAAGATAAATCATTGCGATAATTAAATGTCGGATTATGTCCTAAATTGATCATTGCACCATATTTCTTATTTTGAATGATTACAAAACCTGCATATACACCACTTTTTGGGAGAATATATTCAGGATCATAATGTATATTTGCGGTAGGAAAACCAATTGCGTTACCTTGGTGTCTACCATGTACAACGATACCACTGATACGAAAGAAATACCCTAGCATTTCTGCAGCTTCTTCCATTTTTCCTTCTTCAATACATTGCGTAATACGTGTAGAAGAAATCTTACCTTGTTCGTCTTCGATTGGTTGTACGACTTCAACTTCTAATCCTTCTGTTTGTTGTAATGTTTCTGCACTTCCTTTTCCCATAAATCCATAATGAAAATCAAAACCACAGATCAACCCTTTCAATGAAATCTTAGATAAAATCTGTTGTACAAAATCTTCAGGAGATAATTTTGCGAAATCAGAACTAAAATCTAAAATAATGATATTTTGAATACCATATTCAACAGCTCGGTTTAATCTTTCTCGCATCGTTGTAATATGTTTCACATCTTTTACATGTTTGATTGTAACCCATGGATCAGGATCAAATGTAATCAGTGCTGACTCACAATGTTTTCTTTTCGCCATTTCAATTGTTTTTTGAATCAACGCTTGATGTCCTTTATGCATCCCATCAAAATATCCAATACAAGCACACATTGGATTTGTATAAACTCTATTTGAATATAATCCCATCTTGATAATACGCATTAAAACAACCCTCTCACGCAATGATATAATTTATCATTTTCCAATTCATATGCAGCTAATATTTCTTTTTCATGAACAAGTATTACTTTTTCATCTAATACATTTAACTGAATTGCTTTTCCATTTTTTACATCTTCAACCTGTTCTATTTCAATGATTTTCCATTTTGGATCAAAGACTTTCAATGGATCAATACATCGATCTTCATTCACATCTTCTATTGCGACTGCATCTTCCAAACATAAATCTTCAATTCCACTTCTAACAAGAGCAGTCATATATCCTAATTCATGCATTTGTTTACAATAATCTTCAATTAAAGTACGAATATATGTTCCACTAGATACTACCGCATCCATTTCATAAAGATTTTCATCTAATTGTTTTACACTTAGAGAATCTATATGAACATCTCTTGCTTCACGTTCAACTTCAATTCCATTTCTAGCATATTCATACAATTTCTTTCCATTCTTTTTAATCGCACTATACATAGGAGGAATCTGTTTTATATCTCCTATAAATCGTTCACAAATCAAATCTAATTCTTCTTGAGAATGTGTTTGGTAATCTTTTTCCGCAATCACATTTCCCCAAACATCTTGTGTATCATAATTTTTTCCTAAAGAAAACTGCGCAATATAATGTTTACGATTACTTACACAAAACTGCAAATACTTTGTATATTTTCCTAACGCAATAATCATAAAGCCTTCTGCATTTGGGTCCAAAGTACCTGAATGCCCTGCTTTTTTCTCGTTCAATTTACGCTTTACTTGTGATACACATTGAAAAGATGTCATGCCTTTCGGCTTTTTCACTAATATAATTCCATTCATCCGATGAACATTATAACAAAATATTGTTGATTTGTTTGATTTATGTAGTATACTTTTGCCATAAATAAAATCTCATATAGAGGTAGCGATGCAGATGAGTAGTATATGGAGCTGGCAAGCTAGGAAGTATATGAAAGGCAATCATCGCCGAACGTAATACAGTGGCAATTGTATTGCGTGGGGATATGAAAAACATTCATATCACTCCTTCATACGAAGTGGCGCTATTAGATACGTACATAACTTATTCAAAACCGTATGTAATATCGCATGCGGTTTTATTTATATTCTAGGAGGAATTGATTATGAATCAAACATTAAGAAAAGGATTTACTTTACTCGCTTGTGCTGCTTTATTAACAGGATGTTCTTCATCTACTGCTACTACTTCTAGCACTACTTCATCCTCATCTGATACTTTGAGAGTTGGTATGGAATGTAACTACGCTCCATTCAACTGGTCAACAACAGAAGAAGGAGAATATACACAACCAATTTCATCTGTAGATTATTGTGATGGATATGATGTAGTCGTTGCGAAGAATCTCGCAGATAAGATTGGAAAGAAAGTTGAAATCGTTAAGCTAGATTGGGATAACTTGATTTTATCTTTAAACAACAATCAAATTGACGCCATAATCGCTGGTATGACAGCTACGGATGAACGTAAAAAGGAAGTTAACTTCACAGATCCATATTATGTTTCTGAAGAAGTTGTAATCGTAAACAAGAGTTCTAAATACGCAAGTGCAACAAGCTTAGAAGATCTTGATGGCGCTACTGTACAAGGTCAAATGAATACAATCTATGATGAAGTCATCGATCAGATTCCAAATGTAAATCATATGCCTGCTGCAGAAACATTCCCTGCTGCTATTCAAGCTTTACAAGCTGGTTCTATTGATGCGGTTACTTCTGAATTACCAGTAGCTAATGGTGTTGTTAGTGCTAACTCTGATCTAGCTATCGTTAGATTTGATGAAGGAAAAGGATTTGAAGCTGATACTTCTGTTTCTATCGCAGTACGTAAGAGTGATGATGAATTATTAAATTCTTTACAAGAAGCTTTAGCTACGATTGATACAGATACAAGAAATACTTGGATGGAAGAAGCTGTAAATCGTCAACCTGCTAGTGAGGAATAATGAATGAGTATTGATTCGATTATTCAAATTTTATCGAAATACGCACCTAGTTTATTGCTAGGTGTTAGAACAACGATGATTATCGCTTTGGTTGGTACGGGATGTGGATTTCTACTTGGACTAGTCGTTGGTGGCATCAAAGCAATTCGCTTAGATTTAACAGCTTCTAAAGCATCTAGAATCTTGAAAAAGATCATTGATTTTATCATCAATGTCTATATCACTGTATTCCGCGGTACACCTATGATGGTACAAGCTGTATTTATCTATTATGCATTATTAGATGTGATTCATTGGGACAACTTCACAGCTGCATGTTTTGTTATCACAGTAAATACAGGTGCATATATGGCAGAAATCATTCGTTCTGGTATTCAAGCTGTTGATATTGGACAAACAGAAGCAGCACGAAGCTTAGGCATGTCCAACACACAAACAATGTTCTCTGTTGTATTGCCACAAGCTATTAAAAATGCTTTCCCTGCAATCGGAAATGAATTGATTGTTAATATCAAGGATTCATCAGTATTAATGATTATTTCCATCACTGAATTAATGTTCCAATCTAAATCCATTGCGGGATCTACATTTAAATTCACAACAGTCTATTTTATTGAAGCAATGATTTATTTGATTCTAACAAGTATTTGTGCCTTCATATTAAATATGATTGAAAAGAACATCAATAAAGATACAACAGTATCTGTTCCAATGAGTTCAACAAATCCAAACAGTATGCCATATACACAAACAAAACTTCAGAAAGGAGCAAATAGCGATTATGTCTCTAGTGGAAATTAAAAACATTCATAAAAGCTTTGGAAATCTTGAAGTTTTAAAAGGTGTAGACTTCAATGTTGAAGAAGGAGAAGTTGTTTGTTTGATTGGTAGAAGTGGTTCTGGTAAATCCACCCTTCTAAGATGTATCAACTTATTAGAAAAACCAGATTTTGGAACAATCAAAGTCTTTTCTGAAGATATCCTTCAAACAAAAAATATCAATGCATATCGCGCAAAAGTTGGTATGTGTTTCCAACAATTTAATCTCTTCAACAACAAAAATGTATTAGAGAATTGTATTCTACCACAAGTAAAAGTATTAAAAATATCTCGAGAAGAAGCAAAAGAAAAAGCGATGATGTACCTAACAAAAGTCGGTATGGCACAATTCGCAAATGCTTCTGTATCAAAGATATCTGGTGGTCAAAAACAAAGAGTCGCAATTGCACGTGCATTGTGTATGAATCCAAAACTCATGTTATTTGATGAACCTACTTCCGCATTAGATCCTGAAATGGTTGGTGAAGTATTAAATGTCATGAAAGAGCTCGCCAAAGAAGGATTAACAATGATCATCGTTACACATGAAATGAGCTTCGCTAGAGATGTATCGGATCGCGTTGTATTTATGGATCAAGGTGTTATTGAAGAACAAGGAAGCCCAGATCAATTATTCAATCATCCTGAAAGTGAAAGAACAAAAGAATTCTTATCAGCTTTTACTGGCGGTAACTAAAAGACGACAAATTCGTCGTCTTTTTTAGTTCCATTGTGTATCATCAACAGCATCAAGCTTTTGTTTTAATTTCAGCATCACTTCTTTGACAGTACCTTCTGTAAATGGGACACCAATATGTGCTTCCTCACAGAGTTTTGTAAAGGATTTTGTTCCTCCAAGTTTTAATAGATGTAAATAATCATTCCAATATTCCGAATCATTTTCTTCTTTACGTATAAAGAATTCTTGTGCACAAACTTGTGCTAATGTGTAATCAATGTAATAGAATGGTCCTTGGAAAATATGACTTTGTTGATACCACCAACAACCCTTCTCTAACAATTCACAACCATCATAGTTCTTAAATGGAACATACATCTTTTCCAGTTTTCTCCAACATTCTTTTCTTTGTGCTGGCGTCCAATCTGGATGCAAATACACTTCTTCTTGGAAATGATCTACAAGCACACCATATGGCAAGAATGTAATTGTATGAGATAAATGATCATATTTGTATTTTTCACTATCTTCTTTGAAAAATTCTTCCATCCAAGGATACGCAAAGAATTCCATTGACATAGAATCAATTTCTGCACTTTCCATTGTAGGACAACATACTTCAGGAATTGTTATGTCATTCGCCATATATGTTTGAAAAGCATGTCCAGCTTCATGTGTTAATACATCTACATCGCCACTTGTACCATTGAAATTAGAGAAAATAAATGGAACATGATATTCAGGAATTTCCGTTTCATATCCACCCATTTCTTTATTCTCGCGTGAATTAAGATCCCATAGATTGTTTTCATTCATCAAATCAATAAAATCACCTGTTTCTTTACTCATTTCGTGATACATTTTCACTGCACTCTTTACAAGTTCATCACGATTTCCTCTTGGCTTTGGATTGCCGCTTTGAAAGTGCAAATCAAAATCATAATATGTAATTTGATCTAATCCTAGACGTTTTCTTTGTTTTTCAACGATTTCACATGCGAGTGGTGTACAATATTTCAAAATCTGCTTACGATATTCTGAAACCATCTGACAATCATAATCTAAACGATTCATTCTGTAATAAGCTAATTCAACATAATTATTGAATCCTAATTGTTTTGCCATTTCTGTACGAACTTTCACCATTTCATCATAAATACGATCAAATTCTTCTTCATGTTCTTCATAGAATTTCATCTTAGCATCAAATGCGGCTTTTCTTTTGTTTCGATCTCCATCTTCTAAAAAAGTAGAAATCGTTGATAAATTATAAGTCTTCCCTTCAAATTCAATTTTCGCAGATGCTTTTAATTTCCCATATTCACTATTGAGTTTATTTTCTAATACCAATGCAGGAATAATCTTTTCATCAAATGATTTTAATTTGCATTCTGCTAGTTGAAAGAAAGTTTCTGGTATTTCTTTTAATAATTCATTTTTAAACGGTGCATTCAAACATGCTTTCATCATTCTTGTATTGATGTTGTCATATTTTGGTGATGTTTCATCCCAATAATCATTTTCTTTGTCATAAAATTCATCTTTTGTATTGATTGAATGCCTAATTTCACACAAAATATTCATTGTTTGTATATGAATTCTAATTTTATTTAAAGTAGAAAAAACTTTCAAAAATTCCTCAGATGATTTTGACTCCTCCAATAAGTCTACAAGTTCATTCATTTTCCCAGCAGTTTCTTCATAATCTGGTCTTTCATATTTCATTTCTTCAAATTTCATAATTCACCTCTGCAACTAGTTTATCACAAGATAATAAAATGCATTCCACTTTCAACACGCAAAGTAGATAAAGATACATCTATATCACATTTTTGAAACGTATATGCATCATAAACCAACGTACATTCACTTACACATTTCTCTACATTTTCATGCGTGACGATCATAGAACGTAACTCTTGTATCAAATCATAAAACGAAAGTTGTAAACTAACACGCACTTCATATTCTTTCTCATATAAATAGTCAGTTATCAATAATGTAATCATAATATTTTCAATAACTCACTTTCATAATTCTTCAATAAGATAGCTTGTGATTCATCAATAATTCTTTTCTTTGAATGAAATAAATATTGTTGTTGAAAAGATGTACCAATATATAAAACTGGATATGTTTCATGATATTTTCGATATTCTTCTAAAGAAAGAAATATCAATTGTCCATCCTCTTCATCCTCACTATTTCTTGTTGTACATTTGGCATACTTTTTCATTTGTTTTAAATATTTGACCCATTCTTCTGGATACATCGAAACAACATAGATACTTTGATCAGATTCTAATGTTATCCATTCATAATTGTTATAAGATAATCCAATTGGAATCAAATATCCGTGATAATTTCTACGATCAATGACCCTAGGCATACAAGGTATTTCTATTTTTTTCTGTAGATTAGAATACTTTTGTAAAGTATCTAATAATTGAATTTCTTTTACTTCATACAATTGAAAAGATACTAAATGTTCTAATTTCATCATCCCACAATTATTTGGTAACTCTTTTTCATTTGTTTCTAAAAATTGTTGAATTTGTGCTATATGATTAATGAAATATGCATATCGATTATGTATAAATGCATATTCTCGATAGGATAATATTTCTGCACTAGATATAAATAAAATAATAGATAAATGATAATACGATGCATGTTCCAAAAGATCCCTCAACAAGAATCGATTCTCTTCTTTTGATTCATAAAATCTAGATAAATCTGTAATACATAATATCTTTTCTTTTGTTTGAGAATTCTTTAAATAACGAATTGTATTTTGTATTTTCTCTTCATATTGACTAGAACATAACACAATCCAATTAGAACATAATGCATATTGTTCTTTTGTAAAGATTCCTACATCATCAAATATAAATAATTCTTCTTGATCAAAATGCGTTATCAATGATTGTAGTATCGAAAATATACATATTTTTTTATAGTTGATATCTTGACATAAAAACACTGTATTTCTTTTTTCTTTTGTAAATAAATCAAGATCTAAATATGTTCCATGATAAAAATCATCTATCTTTCCTATCACATTCTTTGGAATATGTGTATTCCAATATAAGCGTTCAATAGGTTGTAACCAAAGTTGTGGGATATCTACAGGATGAAATAAAGAAAGAATTTCTATTTGTTGTGTCATAGGATCTTTTACATCATGATAGATAACTCTTCCATGAAGATCTAAAACTTCTAAGGAACTTTTCTTACTATATGTATTTGTATAGGCACTTCTTCCTTTTTTTAAAACACTTTGCGAATGAAATAAAAATTCCCCAGGTTCTGTTAAAGATACATTCGTTTTCACACGTATTACTTCTTCTATATCTCTTTTATCTGCCACTTTCAAAACGATTTGAAATGAACAATTAGACCATATTTCATCATTGATGATTCCAGCAGGTTTTTGTGTACATAAGATCAAATGCACTCCCAAGCTTCTTCCAATTCTCGCGATAGAAATCAAATCTGTTAAAAAATCAGGTTGTAGTCGTTTCAACTCCGCAAATTCATCAATCACAATTAATAGATCAGGAATATTCTCCATCTCAGGATGATTCTTTCTTTGATTGCGATATGCTTTCAAATCAGAAATATTCTGTGTGCATAAAGAATCCATCTGTGCAATCAATTGTTGACGATGCATACAAACATTATGAAAACTCACAAGAGCTCTTTCCATATTCACTGTATCTAAATTCGATAAGATTCCACAAATATGCGGTAAAGTTTTTAAAACATTCGCTGCTCCACCACCTTTAAAATCTATCAATGCGAATTGTACATCTTCATATGAATAATTCAAGGCAATGGATAACAACATTGAAATAATCAATTCACTCTTTCCACTTCCTGTCATCCCTGCAATCAATCCATGTGGTCCATCATATTTTTCATTCAGATTTAATATGATTGGTTGATCATTTTCATCTATTCCGATAATTGCCTGTAATGATTCATTGATGTTATTTTTCTTCCAGTTTTCTTCAATGGATATATC
>CAVHRL010000047.1:0-15845 GCA_963638375.1 Lachnospiraceae bacterium | reverse complement strand
GAACGATAGAAACGATATTTTACCGTGTAGCCCAGTTCCTTCATTTCCTTGATGTCCACTTCTGCCAGAACGATGAATAAAAGTATCAATATCTAATGGAATATCATAATGAATGATGTGAGAAACATCATATAAATCCAATCCTCTAGCAGCTGCATCTGTTGCAACTAAAACACGGATATTTCCTTCTTTAAATTTCCTTAATATTTGAATTCTATCTTTTTCTTCATAGAACGATGAAAAAGAAGAGACTAGTATATTTTGTTTTTGTAACCAATCCGAAAGCTCATTGGCATCATTTTTATAATTGGTAAATATAATAGCTTGTTGAATTGGGAGCGTGCGTAATAGCTTACGTAAAGAATGCTTTCGATCTTCAGTCTTCAAATAAAATGAATTCACTTTATCGTTTAAATGAGATTCATCTTGAATGATTTCTAAATGATTATCAGGTAAAAAAGAACAAATTAAATCATTCTTTGTTGCGGAAGTGCATATCATTTGTGCGTGATGTTCTTTGATAAGAGACTCTGTTTCTTTTCTTTGACCAGTAGATAAAATCATATCGACTTCATCAATAACAATCATTTTTAAATGATTCAAATCGATTCTATTTTGATTATATAAATCTTTTAATCTACCTGGTGTTCCTATAATAATCGTTGGTTTATGTTTTAAAGCGTTTTCTTGTTTGTGAATATCTAATCCACCAATTACAGTTACTACGTGATGTTTTGTGTGTGCAGTTATTTTATTCGCTACTTCAGAAACTTGTAACGCTAATTCTCTAGTTGGAGTTATGATCAAAGCTTCCGTTACTGAACTATTTGGGTCACACATTTCTAAAATGGGTATTAAATAGGCTAAAGTCTTACCAGATCCAGTTTGTGCTTGTATGAATAAGTTCTTATGATTTAAAATTTGAGGAATCGCTTTTTCTTGTATTGGTAATAAAAATGTATAACCTAGTTGATTTAAAGTCTCTTTTAGTTTTTGATTCATGTGATTATGATAGCATACCAATTTGGATCACTGGATTGTTTTTTTTGGGATAACAGATAAAATTAGGTTAAAGAGGAATGGAGATATGTTTCTAAAAATAATATTAATCATAAGTATAACTCTGTTGTTTGGGTGTAATAAATCAACACTTGAGGCGGATGAGTTGAATGTTATGGAACAACCAACATACGCTAATTTTTTATCCGTTGCCATTACTGACGAAGCGATGTATTTTGTGGTGGAACCTGGTCAATTATATGCATATGAAAAAGATGAAAGTTTTTTGAAGATGGCTAATTTATGATAAGGAAATAGATGACATATCAAAAATAACAACATCACCAAAGAAATACACGGATATGGTTCTTTCTGGTGATTTGTATGAATCCTCAGATTCTTTTGGAAAACTGTGTTAAACTTTATGCGATATGACAATGTTTAAAGATACGATAGCGGCGATAGCGACCGCAAACGCAACAGGGGCAGTTTCAGTAATTCGAATCTCTGGAGAGGATGCGATTGGGATTGCTTCAAAATTAATAGGGAAAGATTTATCAAACAAAGATGGATATACGATTACGTATGGAACAATCAAAGAGAATGGAGAATCTATCGATGATGTTTTGGTATCTATTTTTAGAGCACCTCGTTCTTATACAGGAGAAGATGTAATAGAAATAGGATGTCATGGTGGTTTATATATTACTAGAAAGATATTATCTTTGATTATTGGTAGTGGTGCACGTATGGCAAGACGTGGAGAATTTACAGAACGTGCTTTTTTGAATGGGAAAATGGATTTATCGCAAGCTGAAGGCGTGAATGATTTAATTAATGCACGTGATGAAGTGAATGCGAAGAGTGCAATTCATTCTTTAAAAGGTTCGGTTTCTAAGATATTAAAACCATTAGAAGAAGATTTAACACAAATCATTTCGAATATTGAAGTGAATATCGATTATCCAGAATATGATGATGTCCATCAATTAACAGAAGAAGAAATCTTACCGATGGCAACAAAATGGTTAAATGATATTCATAAGATTATTGACGAAGCACAGAAAGCAGTGAATATTCGTGAGGGAATTGATACAGTTATTTTGGGTAGACCAAATGTAGGAAAATCATCTTTGTTGAATGCTTTATTGGAAGAAGATAAGGCAATCGTTACTGATATTGCAGGTACGACACGAGATATTGTAGAAGGTACAGTTCGATTAGATGGAATCACTTTGAATTTAATTGATACAGCTGGTATTCATGAATCTGATGATGTCGTTGAAAAAATTGGCATTGATAAATCTTTACAAGCATTAGAAAAAGCAGAGCTTGTAATTGTTGTATTGGATGGTTCACAAGAATTAACAGAAGAAGATCATCAGTTATTAACAATGACAGAAAATAAAAATCGTATCGTTGTATATAATAAGAAAGATAAATCAATTATTCATGAAGGTATATCTATTTCCGCAATCAATGGTGATGTCAATGAGTTAACAGATGCAATCAAACAGAAGTATGAGAATGAATTGTATTTAGCTACAACAGATACATTGAATAATGAAAGACAAATCGGATTAGCTTTGCAAGCGGAATCTAGTATGCGCAATGCATTACAGACATTAGAAGATGGAATGGAATTAGATTTAGTTACAATTGATTTAGAGAAAGCTTGGACTTCTTTGAAAGAAATTACAGGGGAAGTTGGAAAAGAAGATTTATTAGATGAAATCTTCTCTAGATTTTGTTTAGGTAAGTAAGATGAATGAACTACAGTATTTAGATTCACATGCACATTTAATGGGTGAAGAATTTCAAGAAGATCTTGAAGAAGTAATCGAGAAATGTAATGAAAAGAATGTAAAGCACATTATGATTATTACATTAAATAAGGATGAAGCATTACGTGCAATTGAATTTGTGAAAAGAGATCCTGAAAGATATGTAATAGCCACAGGGATTTTTCCAGAAGATGTAGATAAAATAACAGAACAAGATTGGAATGATTTTGTTGAGATTGCTTCTAGAAAAGAAATCTCTGTTATTGGAGAAATTGGTCTAGAATATCATTGGGTAAAAGATATAGATACAAGAAATAAACAAAAAGAATTATTTATTAAACAAATTCAATTAGCACAATCTTTACATAAACCAATTGCGGTACATTCAAGAGATGCAATTCAAGATACATTTGATATTATGAAACAATATCAAACACCAGGTTTACTGCATTGCTTTTCAGGCACAAAAGAAATGGCAATTGAATTCAATAAACTAGGATATTATATTGCCTTGGGTGGAGCTTTGACATTTAAAAATGCACGCCATGCGGTGGAAGTAGCTCAAACAATTGATGAGAAGTATTTATTAACTGAAACGGATTGCCCATATATGGCACCTGTTCCAGTTCGCGGAACAAGAAATGATCCTTCCAACATTCCGTATATCTTGCAGAAGATGGCTGAGGTAAGAAACGTATCCGAAGAACATATGGCAGAAGTTGTTATGGATAATTGGCAGAGGTTTCTTCAATGCAAGTAAAGAAAAAGATTCAAGAAGTAATTGTTGTAGAAGGACGTCATGATACAGAGAAGCTTAGAAAGTATTTTGATTGTGATACGATTGAAACGGGTGGAACTAGTTTAGGGAAAGACGTTTTAGAAAGAATCAAACACGCACAAAAGCGTCGTGGTGTGA
The DNA here is from genome assembly GCA_963638375.1 of Lachnospiraceae bacterium. Classification (GTDB taxonomy): domain Bacteria; phylum Bacillota_I; class Bacilli_A; order Erysipelotrichales; family Erysipelotrichaceae; genus Bulleidia. The sequence continues at coordinate 12,146 of CAVHRL010000047.1, read as the reverse complement.
TTGTGTTTACAGATCCGGATTCCCCGGGAAATAGAATTCGCAACGCAGTAAATCAATATGTTCCCGGATGTAAAAATGCATTTGTGATGAAGAAAGATGCAAAGACAGAAAAAAAAGTTGGCGTAGAACATGCAGAATTTAACGTTCTAAATGAAGCACTAGAAAATCTAATGACGTACCAAGATGTTGATACAACTTTAACAATGAATGATATGATAGATTTAGGTTTAACAGGTGAAGCTGATAGTTCAATATTAAGAGATAAAGTTGGAGAACATTTCCATATTGGTAGTGGAAATGCAAAGACAATGCTTAGAAGAATGAACTTTCTCCATCTCACAAAAGAAGAAATAAGACAGGTTATAGAAGAATGACAAAATTTATATCAACACCATCACGAACAAAAGAAATATTAGAGAAATATGGAATCCATGCCAAAAAGGGGTTTGGACAGAATTTTTTAGTGGATCCAATTATTGTGGAAAGATGCGCAAAAGAAGCACATTGTGAAGGTGCTGTGATTGAGATTGGACCTGGTATAGGTTCTTTGACAGAACAATTAGCGATCCATTCTCAAAAAGTAGTAGCTTATGAAATTGATGAATCATTGCCTCCAATCTTAGAAGATACTTTATCTGCGTATGATAATGTAGAAATTATCTTACAAGATTTCTTGAAAGCTGATGTAAAAGAAAAGGTAAATGAATTAAAAGAAAAATATGGACAAGTGACAGTATGTGCGAATCTTCCTTATTATATAACTTCACCTGTTTTGTTTAAGATATTTGATATTGGTGATGCGATTCCGTATATTACAGTCATGATGCAGAAAGAAGTTGGTGATCGTTTTATTGCGAAACCAAATGATAGTGAATATGGTGCTTTATCTGTAGAGGGACAATATTTATATGATGTAAAAAAACTATTTACAGTTCCTGGAAGAAGTTTTAATCCATCTCCAAAAGTAGATAGTGTCATCATTCAATTCTCAAGAAAAGAAGATGTTGATTTAACGATTGATTTAAATGGCTTCTTTGAGTTTGTAAGAGCTTGTTTTAAACAAAGAAGAAAAACACTTTACAATAACTTAAAAGAATATTTAAAAGATGCAGAAAAAACAAAACAAGTAATGGAATCTGTAAATGTTCCTGTTGGGGCAAGAGCACAGGAATTGGATGTTGAAACATTGAAACGATTATATGAGGCAACTTTATGAAAGAAAGAGCATACGCAAAAATCAATCTATGTCTTGATGTAGCGAGTAGAAGAGAAGATGGATATCATGAATTAAAGATGATTATGGTTCCAATTGATTTTTATGATTTATTAGAAATGAATCCCGCAAGAGAAACGACACTTTCTGTCAATCGAAGTTATCTTCCAGTAAATGATAAAAATACAATCATTAAGGCAATTAATGTTATGAAAGAAAGGTACCACTTTGATTTGGGCTTTGAATGTATCTTACAAAAACATATTCCAACACGTGCAGGGCTTGCTGGGGGAAGTGCAGACGCTGCAGCAGCAATTCGTATCATCAATCGTATGTTGCGTTTGAATATGAGTGAAGATGATATGATTTCTGTAGGAAAAGAAGTTGGAGCGGATGTTCCATTTTGTTTGATTAATAAACCAGCATATGTAGAAGGAATTGGAGAAATCATTTCACCATTTCCTTGCGTTGCAGATTTTGATGTTTTATTAGTAAAGCCAAGAAAAGGTGTATCCACAAAAGAGGCATTTGAAATCGTAGACAGTACAGAACCATATCATCCTGATTGTCAAAAGATGAAAGATGCACTTATGACTGCAGACTATCAAGGTGTTTTAGATGCATTGGGAAATAGTTTGGAAGATGCCGCAATTCAACTTGTTGAAGATATTCGAAATGTAAAAAAAGAGTTAACAAGTAGAGGTTTTGATGGTGTATTGATGTCGGGTAGTGGATCAACTGTATTTGGTATCACAAGAGATAGAACATTATTAAATGAAACAATGGCTGATTTAAAAGATAAGAAATATTTTGTCCGTAAGACAAGAATCGTAGATTCTAGAATGGGGAGATAGAAATGAAAAACGCAATTATTATGGCAGGTGGTAAAGGAACAAGAATGAAATCTGAACTACCTAAAGTATTACATAAGATATTAAACGAACCAATGGCAAAACTTGTTATTGATTCGTTGAAAGAAGCTGGATGCGAAAGAATCGTTACTATTGTTGGCTATCAACATGAACTTGTAGAAAAAGCTTTAGAAGGACAATGTGAATTTGCGGTGCAAGAACCACAACTTGGTACAGGACACGCTGTCATGCAAGCTAGACAATTAGAAAATGAATCTGGTGTTACAATCGTAGCTTCCGGTGATTGCCCTTGTGTTAGAAGCGATACATATAAAAAGTTATATGATCAATTAGGCGATGCTGATATGGCCGTATTAACAACAGTACCAGATGATAATGGTGCGTATGGAAGAATCATTCGTAGAGAAGATGGCACAGTTGAAAAAATCGTTGAATTTAAAGATGCAAATGAAGAAGAAAAGAAAGTAAAGGAAATCAATACTGGTATTTATGCTTTTAAGAATGAATCTTTATTTGAAGGATTGAAATTAATCAAAAATGATAACGCACAACATGAATATTATTTAACAGATTTAGTAGAAATCTTACAATCTTTAGGTAAGAAAGTGATTGCGATTGAAAGTGATGATTGGCATGAAGTAGAAGGTATCAACGATTGTGTAGCACAAGCTGAAGCATCTGAATATCTAAGAGATAGAATTAATCTACATTGGATGAAAGAAGGCGTTACACTAGTAGATCCTAAAAATACATATATTGGTCCAAAGGTTACGTTTGGCCATGATGTTATTGTTCATCCAAATACATATTTATATGGAACAACTACAGTAAAGGATAATACAGAAGTGTTACCTGGAACATATGCAGTAGACAAGGAACTGTGATGTTATATTTAAAACAAGCAAATGAATCTGATATCCAAAAAGAATATGATGTAATCACTAATTTACCGGAAGACGAAAATGGTTTTACAAATGAATACGCAAATTGTACGTTTGAAGAATTTCAAAATAAAATACTATCATCCTATATCAACGCATCAAAAGGTATAGATTTAAAATCGGGGTTTGTACCTGATACAACGTATTTCTTGTGGGATGATGAATGTATTGTTGGTGTATTTCGTTTCAGACATTATTTAAATGAATGGTTAAAAGAACATGCAGGCCATATTGGGTATTGTGTGTTAAAAGAACATCGTGGCAAAGGATACGCAACAAAAGGATTACAGCTATTATTAGAAGAAATAAAAGATGTAGTAAAAGAAGATGAAATCTATTTATCTTGTCATAAAGATAATCCTGCATCTTTTAAAACAATGTTAAATAATGGTGGATATCTTCATCATGAAGATGATAAAGAATACTATGTTAGAATTCCACTAAAGTAGAAGATGAAGTCAATAGAGAAGTGTTTGGTAACAAGACTCCATTGACTTTTTTTTGTAAACACGGCGAGGAAACTCGGCCCTTTAGGACCGAGAAGAATCGCCTTTTTGCTTGCTTCATTGGTAAGTATAGTAGGTATAATGTTAATACAAATAACGGCAATGCTATATTAAGCATTAAAGATATTCATTGTGGTGATTTATTATGTTCTTAACAAAAAGCATTATTTTCGATAATGAGTTGTATGGGATGAGGTGGAGGTTATGAAAAATAAGAGATTTATCATTTACTTCTTGGTTTGATGTGTGGTTGTTCAACAGAGAAGACGATTAATACTTCTACTAATATAGAAGAAGATTCTTCTACGCCTGCGGCTACTATATCAACATCTATTCTAAAAGAAAAAGATTGGCAAACAATCGAAACGAATGGAATAGAGATAAAATATTATCAATTTGAAACAATTTTCGAAATGGAAGTGAATACGGACGATTTATCAGAACTGGATGGATTAGAAGAATTTAAAGACATTGAAAGATTAGAAGTAGAATATCTTTTGACTTCAAAAAAATATGGAAATTTATTTGTCTTCGATATAACGGAAAAAAGATCTGCACTGTATGCATGTGAAATAAAGAATAATGAAGTTCAAAATATCGAAATGAATGAATTAGATGTCACAAAAGATTCAAATCGTTTTATTCCATTAACAAATGAATTATTTTCTATCATTCAAGATGTAATTGTATTTAATGACAATTAAAAAAGAACTTTCTGTGAAAGTTCTTTTGGTGATTATGCTTCTACAGCTTCTTTGTTAGATGCAATAACAAATGGTGTGTAGATCAATGTGGAAACTCCAATGATAATGACAAGCTGCCATACTGCACCCATGATATTACCGCCTGAAGCTAAGAAACCAAAGACACCTGCAGGTGTTGTCCAAGGTACATCAATAACATATAAAGGACATAGACCAGTAGACTGTACAACATAACCTAAGATAACAGTAGCGAGTGGAGCTAAGAAAAATGGGATACCTAATAGTGGGTTCATTACCATTGGGATACCAAAGATAACTGGTTCGTTGATATTAAAGATTCCGCATGGTAAAGATAGTTTTGCGATTGCTTTATAATCTTCACGTTTAGAGAAAAGTAATATCGCAATCAATAAACCAATTGTAATACCTGCGCCAGATGGGTTGAACCAACCAGATACGAATGGGCTCGCAATCAAGTTGTATCCACTTTCAGCGTTGTAATAAACACCAGAAGCAGTAACACCTGTGCCCGCTTGGTATAGCTCCAAGTTTTGTGCCATCATCTTTGTCATGAATGGTGTTACAACAGCACCTAATACATTAGAGCCATGAATACCAAACCACCATAGTAATTGCATCAACATGATAATTACACAATATCCAGGAAGACCTGTCATGATAGCTTCGATTGGTTTCATGATTGTTGAAATGATATCAAATACTGTTAAACCAAATAAAGAAGCGACAAAACCAATGATGGACACAATCAATACTGTAATAATTGTAGGAAATAATACAGCGAATGACTGAGAAACGTTTGGTGGAACTGAATCAGGTAAGCTAATCTTTAATTTACCGGAATCAACAAGTTTCACATATAACAATGTAGCTAAGATACCGACTAATAAAGCTACGAATAAACCAGTTGCACTTGTATAAGATGAAGATACAACAGAAGAAATCGTCACTGTTTCTCCACTATCAGTTGTTGTAGAAGCAGTTGTATTGATTAATGTAACAAATGAAGCGATTGCGACAGCTGGAACTGTTTTGTCATTTCCGTGACCAATATTTTCAGCATAACGCATTGCGACTAATACACAGATTGAAACTGCCATAAAGTTCATACAACCATAGTTAGCTGTAGTGAAGATTGGTGTTAAAGATTCTAAGAATGATAAACCAGGTACATTCGCTAAAGAAATATAGTAAATCAAATCTCCAGTCTTAGGATCTGTTACACCTCCTGTTTGACATACAACGTATTGAATCAATGTACAAAATGCACCCCAAATGACAACAGGCATGTTATCAATAAATGCATCTTTGATTGCGGATAGTACCGCATTTTGTTGCATCTTCCCTGCTAAAGTGAGAAGACCATTCATGAATTTGTCTTTCATTTCAATTCCCCTTTCAGAATGAAGTAACATTCATGTTGAAAATTTTACATCAAACAATGTAAGAAAATCCACAAAAAGTTTCATTTTTTAAAAAATAATTTAAATAATCAAAAATAAATTCAGGAAAATAAAGAAAAACCGAAAAATATTTTAAAAATCTAAAATAAAAATCAGAATCTTGTGAAAATATTGAAATTTAACTTTATTGATTCATTTTGCTTGTTATTTAGTATAATATACAGAGATAGAGTCAAAATGACTATAAGAGGATGAAATGAAGATTGTATTAAAAGACCTAACAAAAGTATTTCAATCTTATGAAAAGAAATCTAAGAAAGTAACAGCAGTAGATCATTTTAGTTTTGAAATTCCGGATGGAAAATTGGTTGCACTTTTGGGACCTAGTGGATGTGGGAAAAGTACAACACTAAATATGATTTGTGGATTAGAAGAACCAACAGAAGGACAAATCTTTTTTGGCGATCAAGATATTACTAATATTCCAGTAGAAAAAAGAGATGTTGGTATGGTATTTCAAAGCTATGCGTTATATCCACATTTAACAGTGAAAAAGAATATTTTGTTTCCTTTAGAAAATAAAAAAGGAAAAGACAAACTTTCAAAAGAAGTGATGGAAGAAAAGGCAATGCATGTTGCCAAACTTGTACAAATTGAAAATTATATGGATCGAAAACCTTCGGAATTATCTGGCGGTCAACAACAACGCGTTGCGATTGCGAGAGCCTTAGTAAAAGAACCTAAAGTTTTATTATTAGATGAACCATTAAGTAATTTAGATGCACGTTTACGTTTATCCACAAGAGAAGAAATTCGCAGAATCCAAAAGGAAACTGGAATTACGACTGTATTTGTTACACATGATCAAGAAGAAGCAATGTCTATTTCAGATTTGATGGTTGTTATGAAAGATGGCGTACTACAACAAATAGATAGACCGCAAAAGATCTATGATGATCCAAGAAATTTGTTTGTTGCGAAGTTTTTAGGAACACCAGCAATCAATGTTTTTCAAGCAACTATAAAAAATCATCAATTATATATTGGAGAAGATTCTGTTATGGATGTAAATGTTGATGATAGAGATGTCATTGTTGGAATTCGTCCTGAAGGATTTGAGAAAGATGAAACTGGGCGTTTTCATTGTCAATTGAAACGTATTGAAAAGTTAGGTAGAGATACAAGTGTGATTTGCGAACATAAAGGAATGCAAGGCGAATCTGTCAGAATGATTGTTCCTTCAGAAATAAAGATTGATAGAAAATCAGATACTATTTCATTTAACATCAAACCAAATAAATTATTCTTATTTGATGTAGAAAAGGAAGAAAGAATTCCTTTTGAGGCTATGTGATGAAAAAACAAAATTCACATGCATGGTTGTATTTGTTACCATCATTAATATTGTTAGGAATATTTATGATTTATCCTTTGTTTGATGTATTGATCTATTCATTTCAAGAAGGGTATAATTCTGCATCTCAAACATATTTTGGAATTGGTCTATACAACTATTCGTATGTTTTACATGATACGTATTTTTTACAAGCTATTAAAAATACATTCTTATTAGTTATTATTACTGTTCCTACAAGTACATTATTGGCTTTATTGATTTCGTTAGCTTTATCTTCTATAAAAAAGGTTAAAGATCTTTATCAAACAATTTATTTTTTGCCATATGTTACGAATACATTGGCGGTAGGATTGGTCTTTATGATTTTATTTAAGAAGACTGCATATTCGGACGGACTCATCAATATATTAATTCAATTCTTTGGTGGGAATAGTGTTGATTTTATTGATGGACCTTATTGGGCAAAGATGCTAGTGATGTGTATTTATACGATTTGGATCGTTTTGCCTTTTAAGATTCTTATCTTAACAAGTGCGTTGGCTTCTGTAGACAAAAATCTTTATAAAGCAGCTAAAGTAGATGGAACAAGCCCACTTCGTACGTTCTGGAAAATTACATTACCAATGATCATGCCTATGATTTCATATTTAGTGATTACTGGTTTTATTGGTGCTTTTAAAGCGTATAGTGATGAAGTTGCAATATTTGGGACAAACTTAAATGCGGCTGGAATGAATACGATTGTAGGTTATGTTTATGATATGTTGTATGGAAATAGTGGAGGGTATCCTTCCTATGCATCTGCTGCGGCACTGATTTTATTCGCTATTGTTTTGACGATTACAGTCATTAACTTACTAGTATCTAATAGAGGTGCACAACATGAATGGTAAATGGAAAAAGATAGGTATTCATTTATTCTTATTGTTTTGGGCATTCATTGTTTTATTTCCGTTTTATTGGATGATATTAACTTCTTTTAAGAGTTATGGAAGTTACAATGCGGAATATATTCCTAAATTGTATACATTGTCACCAACAATAGAGAATTATGTTTCAGCTTTTACACAAGTGGATTTAGCTAAGTATTTTTCAAACACATTGATATTTACTGTTTTAACAACAGGTATCATGTTATTTGTGACAATATTAGCTGCATATGCATTTGCGAGATTGAAGTTTAAAGGGAAGAATATTGTATTTACTTTATTTCTTTCTTTGATGATGATACCAAATGAACTGGTTGTGATTACAAACTTTGTTACGATAACGAATTGGAATCTAAGAAATACATTTCTTGGATTGATATTACCATCTATTACCTCGGTATTTTATATTTATCTTTTAAAAGAAAATTTCGAACAAGTTCCGGAAGAATTATATAAAGCCGCAAAAGTTGATGGATTAAGTGATTGGAAATATTTATGGAAAGTACTGTTACCAATTTGTAAACCTACAGTTGTAACAGTAACAATATTAAAAGTTGTTGAGTGTTGGAATAGTTATGTTTGGCCTAGATTGATTACAGATGATGCAAGTTATTATCTAGTTTCAAATGGTATACAAGAAATTCGTGAAAATGGATTTGGTAGAGAAAATATTCCTGCGATGATGGCTGCTGTTGTAGTGATTTCTGTTCCTTTAATTATATTATTTATTATTTTTCATAAGAAAATTATGGAAGGGGTCGCTAGAGGAGGAACAAAAGGATGAAAAAAATACTCAAACTTTTGTTGTGTGGAATGTTATTTGTAATGACAGGTTGTCATGGTAGTCAAACAACTTCTCAATTTGTATTGCCAGATTCTTTTGATGAAAGTAAGACTTATGAAATTACTTTTTGGGCAAAGAATGATACTAATAAAAATCAAACTGCAATCTATAAACAAGCAATTGAAGATTTTGAATCATTGTATCCAAACATCAAAGTGAATCTAAAACTATATACAGATTATTCAAAAATATATAACGATGTCATCACAAATATTTCTACAAATACAACACCAAATGTATGTATTACATATCCTGATCATATCGCAACATATCTATCAGGAAATAATACGGTTGTTCCATTAGATGCATTAATGGATGATGAAAAATATGGTCTTGGTGGAAATGAAGTGAAATTTGATTCTGTAAAGAAAGATGAAATTATTTCTGAATATCTTGAAGAATGCAAGTTGAATGATACTTATTATGCATTACCATTTATGCGATCTAGTGAAGTTGTATATATGAATGCAGATTATATCCATGAATTAGGATATGAAATTCCAGAAGTATTAACTTGGGATTATATTTTTGAAGTGTCTGAAGCTGCGATGAAAAAGAATGAAGATGGAACATATGCATTGAATGGACAAACTGTAATGATTCCTTTCATCTATAAAAGTACAGATAATATGATGATCCAAATGTTAAAACAAAAGGGAGCATCGTATTCTAATGAAGATGGAACGATTGAAATCTTTAATGACGAAACAAAAGAAATTTTAGGTATGATAGCTGAACACGCAGAGACGGGAGCATTTTCAACGTTTAAGATTTCTTCATATCCTGCAAACTTCCTAAATGCAGGACAATGCGTATTCGCAATTGATTCCACTGCAGGTTCTACTTGGATGGGAAGTGATGCACCACTATCCGATATCGCAGAAGAAAATAAAGTGCAATTTCAAACAGAAGTTAGAATGGTTCCACAATATGATGCTGAAAATCCGTATATGATATCACAAGGGCCATCAATCTGTATCTTCAATAAATCAGATTCTAATGAAGTGTTAGCTTCGTGGTTGTTTGCACAATATTTGTTAACAAATGATGTACAAATAGGTTATGCCGAAACAGAAGGTTATGTTCCAGTCACTTCGAAAGCTAGAAATACAGAAGCATATCAAACGTATTTAAATAGTGAAGGTGCAGATAATGAAGATCATTATTCTGTGAAGATAGAAGCTACTAAAGTGTTATTGGAAAATGTGGAACATACATTTACAACAACAGTATTTAATGGGTCTGCTTCTTTGAGAGATGCGGCAGGTGCAATGATAGAAGATACGGTAAAAGCTGTACGACGTCATCAAACAGTAGATGATGCATTTATAGAAGAAGAATTTTCGAATGTGAATTCGTTGTATCGATTAGATCAATTAACAAAAACAACCAATACAAATACACCACTGCCAACAACAGCGAAAATATTGTTGATTAGTTTGATTGTTGCGTGGATTGGTATTCTAACAGTTATTATTTCTAGAAGATTTTCTCAGAAAAAGTCTAGAATTAATATAGAAAGTTGAAAAAGGAGACGAAAGAAATGAAAAAGATTTTATCAACTGTTCTTACTGTAGCGTCTTTATCCTTAGTAGGATGTGCTACAACAACAAGCTCTTCTGCATCTACAAGTGCAACTGCAGAAGCAATTATCGAAGACGGAACAAAGAGCGAAGGTGTTATGACGTATGCAGAATATTGCGATGCAGCAATTGATTCTGAAGTAACAATCGAAGCTTACGTTCAAGCTAAACAAGGTTGGTGGGAAGATAATGGAGTAGGACAAGCAACTGTCTATACACAAGATCAAGATGGTGCTTACTTCTTATATAACTTACCAATGAGCGAAGAAGATTATGATAAGTTAACTGAAGGAACAAAGATTAAGGTTACTGGTTATAAGTCTGAATGGAGTGGTGAAGTGGAAATCACAGATGGAACTTTTGAAATCGAAGAAGGAACTTTTGTTGCGGAAGCGGAAGATGTAACAAGTTTATTAGCTGATGAAGATTCTCTAATCAAACATCAAAATGAGAAAGTTTCTTTTAAAGGATTAACGGTTTCTGCTAGTAAAGACGCTGATGGAAAAGAAGTTGCTTATTTATACAACTATGACGGTTCTGGAACACAAGGTGACGATTTATATTTCAATGTAGATTTAGATGGCAACACATATACATTTACTGTTGAATCATATCTTTGTGGAAAGGATACAGATGTATATAAAGCTGTAGAAAACTTAAAAGTAGGAGATACGATTGATTGTGAAGGTTACCTCTATTGGTATAATGGAGTAAATCCACATATTACAAACGTAACAGTTAAGTAAAATACGAAGCATCCAAAAACGGATGCTTTTTTGGAACAAAATTTCAATCTTTTTTGTGTATGATTGATATATGAAAATTGCTTTTTTTGATATTGATGGAACATTATTAGATGTTCCAAATGGTTTGAACAGTCCAACAGAAATGACAATTACTACATTGCATGAATTCCAAAAAGAAGGGAATTTAATCTTTATCGCAACCGCAAGAGGTAAAGTTCCGCAGTCTATTAAAGATATTGGATTTGATGGATATATTTGTAATGATGGACATTACATCACCTATCATGATGAAGTAATATTAGATGAATTATTTTCTAAAGAACAAGTTAATAAATTAAGAAGTACATATAATAAAACAAATGGTAAGGGAATCTTTGATGGACATGATGGATGTTGGTGCGATTGTGCAGATGATTCACTTCAAATCAAACATCGTCAAATGTTTCATGGAACATCTAATAAGCCAGAAAATCTTGTAGAAGAATATTTAGATGAACAAGTTCAAGCAATTAGTTCTTGTGTGATATTTTCTAATCAAGAAGATATGTGGAATTGTTATCATTTATTAGAAGATGACTTTACAATGATTCCTTATGAAACAGGATTAATACGTATGGATGTTTATAACAAAGGTTTTACAAAAGGTACTGCTTGCCAAGCAATATATCAAAGATTAAAGGTATCATATGAAGATACATATGCTTTTGGTGATGGTGCAAATGATATTGAAATGTTACAACTTGTAAAACATGGAATTGCGATGGGGAATGCATCTAAGCAAGTACAGGATAAAGCATCATTTGTGACAGATTCCGTATTAGATGATGGTATTACAAAATATTTCAAAGAATACATTCATAAGAAAAACAAATAAATATTATTGATTAGAAGCCGACGCATACCCCGTCTATAATTTATTGATTTAGGCGAGGTTAGTCGGCGAAAAAGCGCCAAGTTAGGCGCCTATTTTAAGGGAAAGGAACATTCAATACGGTATAATATTAGTATGAAGATAACACAAAGCTATGGA
>CAVHRL010000046.1:0-16108 GCA_963638375.1 Lachnospiraceae bacterium | reverse complement strand
GTTGCGTATGTAGCTTCTCCTCATTACGAGGGTGGTTCACTTCGCCAATGTTATTACAAGGTTTGATGCACTACACACTTCTCCTACCCTCAGAGATGTTTAATGTAGTACCGTAGAGCAAGGGACTTGTGAAGCATCCCTTGGTACCTATACCTGTCTGCCTGTTGGCAGAAATTCTTGGATAACGTAGTACATATGTACTAAGGCTTATCAACTGAGCTTACGAATTTCTCCGCAAGCCCACTGATCCTTGGACCGTGGGTAGTTGACAATGCATTCCCCTTTGCCGTAACACGAATGTCCGGAAACAAATTACTTCCTATTGTTTGATAAAACACATTTACTTTGTTTGTATCCACAACTAGACCATAATTGTCTTCTAAATAGGAAATAGTGCTTGGATAAAAACCTTCCACGCTATAACAAGTCATTGTTGCCTTCTTTATATTTTCTTCTACCATTTTTACTGTCGTGTCATTATATGCTTGTTCACTTTTAATAATACCTACAGTAATACAAACAAATACAATTAAACAAACACTAAAGATAGATAGTTTTGTTAAATAATGTTTCTTCATAAGTTTGCCATAATTCCTGTTAGAGGTAACATAATAGATAACAAGATAACACCAACGATCAATGTTAATAAGATAACTAATGTAGGTTCAATACGATCTAATAATACATTGATACTATAATCAATTTCTTTTTCATATGCTTTCGCTACTTGTGACATCGTCGTTTCAAAATGACCACTTTTCAACCCAATCACTAATAAACGATTATAAACTTCATGAAAGATATGACTATCTAAAATACAATTCGTTAAGTTATCTCCCTCATTGATTCTTTGCACGATTCCATCAATCTTTTCTTTTAATTTCATATCTTCACACATGGAAGAACACATCATTAACGCATCTTCTTGTTGATACCCACTATTCAATAATAAAGACAATGCATACGCAAACTGCACAACAGATAATTTATATGCCAATTTTTTTGTGAATGGGAATTTTTGTAGAACGCTTGTAAAAGATTTTTTAGATAACTTAATATTCAAGAAAACAATCGCACAAATAACAAATACAACCACCAGTACAACTAACGCAATGATTGCAAAGTTTCTTCCAATTTCATACAACGTCAAAGAAATACCATTCAATCCTAATCCCATATTATTTAAAACATTACGGAACATTGGTAATACTTTTACTAACATCACAACAATAACTACTAACATCATCGTAACCAATATACTTGGATACGTTAACGCATTCTTTACTTTTTCTTTTGTATCATCCATTCTACGATAATACAAAGCTAGCTCATGAAATATACGATCAAGATAGCCACTCTGTTCTCCCACTTCAATCATATGTATCATATAAGAATCATATAAATTTGTTTCTTCCATCGCTGTAGAAAGTGGAATGCCACTAACAACTCGATCATGGATACCTTCTAATACTTTTTTATATTCAGCTTCATTCACTTGTGAAATAATCGCATCAATTCCATCATCTGTAGATATACCACCATCTAGAATCATTGCCATTTGTTCACAAAACTGTGCTTTTTCTAATTCACTAATCTTTCTCATATATTTATCCTCTAGTATGTATAAATGGTTTCATAATCACCATCATATTCTTGATCCATTGCATCATATGTCGGATCCATTGTTGTCCATTCTCCATTATTGAAATATACATGTGGCTTGATCCACCCCATATTTTCAATATACACTTCTATCCAAGCATGATATCCTTCATCCACCATACCAGTTACAACTTTAGTTGGAATATGTTGTACACGTAACATCGCACTCATTAAAGCAGCATAGTCAAAACAAATCCCTTTTTTCTCTTGGTACGTTTCATCTAATACAGGCAATACATATTTCCCTTGTACTTCTTCTACTTTTTCCCAATCATATACAATATTATCTAATACCCAAGTATAAATATGTTGTACACGATCCAGTTCTGTCTTATCGTCTTTTACAAGTTCAAATGATTTTTGTAGGCACAATGTACTTGTATCATAATCCACAACTTGATTTGGATATAAATATGGAACAAATTCATTTTCCAATGTTACATCAAACGTTGTATCAAATAATAATGCATAGGCATCATCTTCTATATTCTCATATACTTTCACAGTGTATGTCCCATCTGACAAATTCAAAGGAAATACTTCATATGCATCATCTTTATTCAAATCATATGTATACTTCTCATCACCATTCAAAACCATGATCTTAATTCGCGAATGATCGTTTGTTAGTGTTTTTGCCATAAAATAACCTTGTGAAGTATTTGAATAATCAATTAACACTTTATTATCACTATTCACATTAATTCCATCTGCACTAGGCCATAATATCTCATCAAATGTATAACTTTTACTTTCAGGATTATCTACTTTAGTATCTCCACATCCAATAAAACAAATACATGTACTACATATGATCAACCATTTCATAATCTTATAAAAGTTGTTCATAATAGCCATATTTTACAATGAAATGAAGTATAAAAAAAGATGATGTTTTAGCACACCATCTCAAGCATTTCATCAATTGTAGGCATATCTGTAATTGTTGTTCCATAATGTGCAACAATTACTTTCCCATCTCCATTTACATAGAAAAATGCTGGCAACTGTTGTTCATTACCTTCATACGTCCCATGTTCAAATCCACACGCTTTTGCCTTAGAAGCTTTTGCTTCTAAAACCTTCATATCACCAACCAATTCTTCCATTGAACTAGCAGGAACAATATCCAAAGAATTATAGATATGTAAATCTGTATCACAAATCAAAGGAAATGGTAATGCTTGATCATGAAGATCCTTTCGAACATTCTCACTACTTGATTGCATGACAACACAAACATTCACACCATTCTCCGTAAATTCATTGATTCTTTGTGTTAATAAATGTACATCATATCTACAAACTGTACATCCAATATAACGCAATACAACAAACATTGTTGGCGTATTGTTTATGATATCTGTAATTGTTGTTTTACCTTGAAAAGCTTCTACTACATCATAATTCGGAAACATATCACCTTTGATTAATCTTGTCATATCACACCTCACTTTATTGGTATCTATTCTAATCTAATTTTTCTAAAATAGGTAAATGATGCATTGCATTTAATAGATTACACTTTTGTAACAAAGAACCATCTTTATCTACCATCGTAGCGTACCACATAGGATTTACCAATTGATTTTCTTGAACAAGTTCATCTAATGTCTTCCCATACTGAAAATGAAGATGAGATAATAAACCATCTTTCGTTTTGTCAGGCATTGGTTCCATAACTAATAAAAACGTAAATGGAGTTTCTTTTGAATCAGAGGTAAACAAATAACTTTCTTTGTTCTCTAAACCTTTTTCCACGATAGAATTCAAAACATAATGATTCCTCCATATAGAACCATCTTTTAAAGTCCAAGTGATATCTAATCCATCATTACTTGCTTCTACCACCCAAGTATCAATAGAAACTAAATTATCTTTTGTTGTGGTGAAACAGGCTTTCTTCCAAAAGTTCTTTACACCATTTTGAAACATTGGAATCACTCGGCAAATTTCTTCTGCTTTTTTCCAGCAACTTAAAATATGTATATCTTCATTATCAATGTAATTCTCAAAATTTTCCCAATTTCCATTCCATTTACTCAGATTCATATGTTGGTCTCCTTTTTATCTAAACGAACAATTCGATCACACCATTTCGCCGCAAATTCTACGTCATGTGTAATCACAATCACTGTTTGATGATTCTTTTTCACTTCATTTAACAACTTCCCTACCATTTCCATATGATAGTAATCTAATCCACTTGTAGGTTCATCTAAATACAATAATTCTTTTCCACTCAATAGTGCTGAAGCAATTACCACCCTTTGTTTTTGACCACCTGATAAAGCCATTGGATGTCTATCTTCTAATTCTTTTAAGGATAATGTTGTTAATACCTCATCAAATTTTTCTCGCTTTTCACATCCTAACAAAACTTCATCTTTCACACTATCTGAAAACAATTGATAATTCACATCTTGCATGACTAGAAAACTATTTTTACGGAGAGTTTTTTGATTCACTATTTTTTCTCTATAAGTAATAGTGCCACTGATTGGTTTTAATAATCCACATATCGTTTTGATCAATGTTGTTTTCCCAAAACCATTGTGTCCCATAATACCAACAATTTCTCCTTGATTGATCGTTAAATTAATTGTTGCCAAAGGATATTCATAACCAATCTCTAAATTATGACACTCTAATATAGGGTTAGTTTCATCGGTTATTTCTTTTGTATGAATATTATCTATACAATATTGAACACTAGAATCTCTTAAACCATATTTTATTCTTTCTTCTTTTGTTATTCTTAAAAATTCATCTTTTGTATATTCTTTTACTATTTTGTGATGCAAAAAAATATAACGATCAGCTATATCAGACAACCAATATAAACGATGTTCTGAAATCAAGATTGTTTTTCCCTTTTCTTTCATCTTATTAATCAATTGTTTTAAAGATAAAATTGCACTTTGATCTAAATTGCTAGACGGTTCATCTAAAACTAAAATCTTTGGATCTAAAATACAAGCTGATGCAAACGCAAGGATTTGTTTTTCTCCACCTGATAGCTGAAAAACACTTCTATCTAATAGATGTTCAATTCCAAACTCTCTAGAAATTTCTTCAATTCGTTCTTTTATTTGTTCTCGAGGCATTCCAACATTTTCACACGCAAAAGCCAATTCTTCCGTCGTATTTGAATTAAAGTATTGTGTACGTGGATTTTGGAATACACTTCCAACAACTCCCACTAAATCAGATACATCTTCATATACTTTTCCATCAATGAAACAAGTCCCTTTCATTTCACCATTGTAGTAAGAAGGAATCAATCCATTCACAATTCTTGATAACGTTGTTTTTCCACAACCACTTTTCCCACACAAAACAACACACTCACCTTGTTGAATATTCGTTGTAATAGACTCTAATGCTCCCTCTTGATTTGTATAAGAAAAACTTACATTACTTAAATCAATCATATTTTCACACCATGCATGAATAAAACCATAGGAACAAGTAATATGACTGGATACACAAAATCATATACTGTTAAATATAACTCCGCTATGCTTGTATGTTTTCCTTGAATAGATAGCCCCTTTGTTAGAGAAGCAACCGTTAAATCATTTGCCACAAAACTACTATTCATAAGTAAAGGTATTAAGACATATTCTAATGTTTGAATTGGATGAAAAACACTGATTTCGATACCTCTTAATGTCATTGCTTCTTTGATATGTATGAAATCTTCTTTCGCTGTCGGAAAGAAACGAATCATTACAACAAGCGGAATAATGATATTTTCACTTACATGCATACATCTCAATGCGCATGACATTTCACTCACCTTTGTAGTAGAAAAGGTATATGTTCCCATCGCTACGATTGGTAGCATTAAACGTATTGTATTTGTAAACATCGCAATATATGTCAAAACAATATGATTGGAAAAATCTATTACATTCATTAGTACAAACATACTATACAATATCGTAAACTTTAATCCTGATTTATATAAACCAGACAAAAAGAATAAAGATACTATTATAGTCATCATTAAAATTTCATATATAAATGATACATGAAATATCAAAATGAAATTACTAATAAATAACAACAATAATTTTGTACGAGGATCTAAATGAATCATTCAACAATACCTGCTTTAACAAAATGCTTCTTTACCATTTTCATCCCAAAGATTCCACCAACCAAAGCACAAATCAAAATAGAAACCATACACAAAAAGAAAGAACCTGTATTAATAAAGTTAAATACTTTAGAAATATATTCCACACTCTTTCCCCTAGCTTCTAGATTGGCAACATAAGAATCTTTCATAAACCACAAAGGTAATATCGGCCCTGTAATACCATAACTAAAAATCACATATGAAATTAAAATCCATTTCTTTGATTTGTACTTTCCAATAGATGAAACGTAATCCGCTAAAATTCCACAAATAATATTTGCGACAAAGCTCAAAACAAAATGACCAGAGATAAAGAAAAAGATACCCATCACGATTCCCATAATAGAAATCGCCCCAAACTTTTGCACTTTAGCTATCATCAACATATAAACTGTACCTGAAATAAGTGCTGCTAGCGCAGGTAAGAATACATTAGAAAATCCAGGTATTAACGCACTCACAAAAGTCGCAATCGCAACCAAAATAAAATATATTGCGGTATAGACCCCGATTGAAATCAAATCAGAAACTTGTAATTTTTTCGTTTTCATAAAACCTCCAAGAATATAAAAAACTTTGATTAGTCTAAACTAACCAAAGCCCATTGTCAATAAAACTGATTTGTACAATTTTCACTTTGAAATACTTACAAATGTATAATCCTTATCTTCAATCGTCTTTTGAATAACAGAATCATCTACATCATGTGTAAGTGTTAATACTGCAGTTCCGCTTTCATGTGATACTTCTGCACTTTCTACACCATCAATGCCTTCAAGTGCTTTCTTAACACTTGCTTCGCAATGTGTACACATCATTCCTTCAATTTTCACTGTTTCTTTCATAGTACTTTCTCCTTCTATATTTTCTTCTTTTAAAGCTTGTTTTTTTAATGGTCTATCTTTTGAAGCATCATGAATCTTAAACAGGTTCAAACGCAAAGCATTCATGCATACTGTAAATGACGACAATGACATCGCAGCTGCACCCCACATTGGATTAATTGATACATTTGGATATAAACCTGCAGCCATTGGTATCAACACAATATTATACGCAAATGCCCAAAACAAATTCTCATAAATATTTTTTAAAGTTGCCTTGGATAAACGAATGGAAGCTGCAACATCTAACAATCTAGAATTCATCAATACAATATCTGCAGAATCAATTGCGACATCTGTACCATTTCCAATCGCAATGCCAATATCAGCACTTGTTAATGCAGGTGCGTCATTGATGCCATCTCCAACCATTGCTACTTTACCACGCTTTTGTAGTTTTTGAACAACAGCTTCTTTTTGATTTGGTAATACACCAGCAATCACTTTATCTACACCAGCTTGTTTTCCAATTGCATTTGCGGTTTTTTCGTTATCACCAGTCAACATAACAACTTCAATACCCATATTTTGTAGTTGTCGAATTGCAAGTGCACTATCTTTTTTGATAACATCCGCAACCGCAATCATTCCAATCAACTGATTATCTTTCACGAAGAATAATGGTGTCTTTCCTTCTTCACTCAATGCATCTGATTGTATCTTTAATATATCAATATTAGTTATCGTAGAAATGAATTTCTTAGAACCACCATAAATTAAACTATCATTCATTTTAGCTTTCACGCCATTTCCACTAAGTGCTTCAAAATCATATGATTCCAAGAATGATATATTCTTTTCATTACCACATTTTACGATTGCTGAAGCGAGAGGATGTTCCGACTTCACTTCCAACGAGCAAGCAATCTCTAATAATTCCTTTTCACTGATTCCAACAGGAATAATATCTGTCACAACTGGTTTTCCTTCTGTAATCGTTCCGGTTTTATCTAACGCAACGATTTGAATATGTCCTGTATTTTCCAGAGCTTCTGATGTTTTAAACAAGATACCATTTTTTGCCCCAACACCATTTCCAACCATAATCGCTACAGGTGTCGCTAATCCAAGTGCACATGGACAAGAAATAACAAGTACTGCTATCGCATGTCGCAAAGATAAAATGATATCTTTACTTGTAAACATCCATCCAAGAAATACAAGTACGGCAATTGCGATAACTGTAGGAACAAAGATACCTGATACTTTATCCGCAATTCTTGCGATAGGAGCTTTGGTTCCAGCTGCATCTGTTACCATCTGAATGATTTGAGAAAATGTTGTATCTTTACCAACACGTGTTGCTTTCGCTTTAATAAAGCCAGATTGATTCATTGTTGCCGCAGATACGTTATTTCCTATAACTTTATCGACAGGTATCGATTCACCTGTCAATGCGGATTCATCAACCGCTGTACTTCCTTCAATGATTTCACCATCAACTGGAATAGATTCTCCAGGTTTCACAACAAATATATCTCCAATTTGAACTTCCTCTATCGCTACTTCTTGAACTTTCCCATCCTTTTCGATAGTCGCAACTTTAGGAGCCATCTTCATTAAATTCTTTAACGCATCTGTTGTTTTTCCTTTTGATATCGATTCTAATGTCTTCCCTACTGTAATCAGTGCAGGAATCATAGCTGCTGTTTCAAAATATAATTCGTCATGATATACGCTCATCAATTCCATATTCGAAGAACCTTGCGTAATCATGTATGTCAATTGATATAAGACATATAATGACCATCCAAAAGAAACAGAAGATCCTAACGCAACCAATGTATCCATATTTGGAGAACCATGCATCCAACTCTTAAATCCAGACACAAAGAATGCACGATTGATATACATCACAATGATTGTAATCAACATCTGTGTAATTGCTAGACCAATATGATTATGTGCTAAAAAGCTTGGTACTGGCCAATCCCACATATTATGTCCCATCGTGATATACATCAAAATAATCAACCAAATCACAGAATGAAATAATCTCTTCTTTAATTTCGGTGTTTCAGTATCCTTTAAAGAATCATCTGTATTCTCTACTTGTGATTCTCCTTTCACTTTCGCACCATAGCCTGCTTTTTCTACCGCTTCAATAACTTCTTTAGAAGAAACATTTCCTTCTACCTGCATACTATTCGTTAGTAAAGATACCGAAACTGAATCAACTCCATCCAGCTTATTCACGGCTTTTTCAACATGCGATTGACATGCAGAACATGTCATCCCTGTAACAATATATTGTTTCATAGCTCACCTACTTCATTAGTTTCTGTAACATTTCACACAACTCATCAATTGTTTCATCTTTTCCATTTTGAATATCTGTTTTTACACAAGATTTAATATGACAAGATAACAAAACTTTATTAAAACTATTCAATGCACTTGTTGCGGCAGCTACTTGCATCAAAATATCAGGACAATACGCATTATCTTCAACCATCTTTTCAATACCTCTAATTTGCCCTTCAACTTTACGCAATCTTGTTACTAATGCCTTTCTTTCTTCATCACTTCTATTTTTATGTTTTCCACTATTACAATGTGGACAACTCTTCACTTCTTCCATACCACTTTCCTCTTTCAAATATAGTTATATACCCCTCGGGGGTATACGTCAAATCTTTTGCTTCATTAAATTTTTGGATTTTCAAATTTTTTTGTGAATAAGAATAGTGGAGGTAAATTACTTATGAACAAAGAAATCAAAAACCTAAAACTTAATGATGATTGGTTGTTTTCTAGTGTATTTGGAAATGATAACAATCTTTCTTTATCTAAAGAATTCATTGAAACATGCATCGGTCACAAAATAGATACAATTGAAGAGGTCATTGGACAAAGTTATGAAAGCGTTGATTATGAATCACATGATGTTCAATTTGATGTAAAACACAAAACAAAAAATGCAGTCTATGTTTCTGAAATGCAGAATTACTTAGATGTATTGATAAAAAGAGGAGAATATTATTTTTCTGTTGAAATCATCAAACAATTAAAACCAGGTCAAAGTTATGATCAACTTCAACCTGTTTATATTATCTATATTTGTACATTTGATTACTTTCACTTAAATCAACCAAGATATGTGATAGAACCTAAAGTACAATGTTCAAGTGAATTGAAAGTAGGTTCTAATTTCCATATAATTTTATTAAACACAACAGCACATAGTGAAGATTCTAGATTAAATGCTTTATTTCGTTTTATCAATGAAGGAAAAGTAACAGATAACTTCACACAAAGATTACAACAAGCAATAGATGTAGAAAAAGAAAACAAAGAAAGTAGGAAGAACAAAATGACATTAGAAGAAATCATCAAACATAGAAATGAAATCGTAGCACAACAAGTTACAGAGAAAGTTACAGAGAAAGTGAGTGAAGAAAAATCATTAGAATTCTGTGAAAAAATGTTAGAAAAGAATATGGATATTGATACAATCGTTGATTGCACAGGTTTAACAAAAAAGAAAGTTTTAGAAATTAAAAATAGATTGAATTAATTATGAATAAGAATACAGTCATTATCACTGGTGCATCTAGTGGTCTAGGAAAAGAATATTTAAATCAATTATTACTTGATACTTCTATTGATGAATATTGGATCATCGCTAGAAGAAAAGAATTATTAGAAGAACTTGCAAAAAAAGATTCAAGAATTGTTCCTTTTCCGTTAGATTTAACAAATAACAACGATATCCATACTTATATCCATAAACTAGATGAAGAAAAACCAAATATTCAAATACTGATCAATGCTGCAGGAATGGGAAAAATTGCGCGATGTGATGAAATTGACTTTCAAGATTCTCAAAAGATGATTGATCTTAACTGTAAAGCTCTTGTTTTACTTACACAATGTTCTTTACCATTTATGTATAAAGATAGTCGTATCATACAAATCGCAAGCATCGCAGGTTTTCAGCCAATGCCTGGATTCGCTATATACGCCGCCTCCAAAGCGTTTGTCCAATCATACGCAAAAGCATTACATTTCGAGTTAAAGCGAAAAGGAATCAAAGTTACTACAGTATGTCCATATTGGGTAAAAGATACACAATTCATTTCTATCGCCAAAGAATATCAAAACCAAAGTTTTAAAAAACGACCTTTTTCTACAACGAGTAAAAAGATCGTTCAAAAATCATTACAAGATTCTCTCAAAAACAAATGGATTTCTACACCAGATCCAGTTAGTACATTCGATCGCATTGTTACACATGTACTACCAGATACAATTACAGTTCCAATTATGGATCTTGTTAGAAAACTCTAAAGTTGATACAAAGAATCTAGAATATGTATTCCACATGTTGTTTGGAATACATTTTTTTTGAATTCTTTAATAGCATCTTTTGTATAATGCGATTCATCTGCATTCACTAAAAAATCAGCTTCCAATAAAATTCTATAATCCAATCCATCCACATCCGTGTATGTATGATGATGACACACAAGATAAATAATTCTTTCTTGCATGTCTTCATCCAATGAAAATTCCTTAAAGAATTCTCTTAACAATGGCTCGCTTTCTTCTTCCTGATGCTTACCATTTGTATTTCCATATTTCTTTCTACAGATTGGACAAGCAATATCATGTACGATTGCAGCATATTCTAAAGTTTGTTGTGTCTTTGCGTCTAATCGTTCAGATAAACCAATTGTTTCTGCATATGCATATACTTTCATAAAATGTGCAACGTCATGTGTATTTCCATCATAGAAATCAACCATCTTTTGAATTATTTTATCTTTCATGAATCCATCTCTCTTTCTATCCAATCCATTAATAAATTTACAATTTTGTCTTGTTGGATTTCTGTTAATTCTACACCAACAGGAACTTTATACCACTTATTCAAACAGCCTCTACAACAACACGCACATGCATGTTGTGCAATAAAGACAGGATGTCCTTTCATTGGTGTTTGTTTCCCATCATTTTTTGGATAAGCTGGAGCTAGTTTATTTCTCACAAAATCACAAGCGTGACTTTTAATGACATCCATTCCTTTTTCTTTGATATAGTCTTTATCTTTTTCTTTCAAATGAAAAGAAGAACGAAATTTTGATTGAGATAGCTTATACAAAGCTTCTTGCCTAGATTGCATTATAACGCAAAGTCTCCTTGATCAAATATCACAACTTCTTCTCCTGTTTCTGTTGTACCAACGATATGCATATCAGAAGTTCCAATCATAAAATCAATGTGGATGATAGAATCATTAAATGTATATCTTGAATCTTTTGGTTGTTGTCCATTTAAACCTCTACCCAAAGCTAAATGACAAGATGCATTTTCATCAATCAAAGTTGTATAGTATACACGTTTACTCATAGAAATTGGAGAATGATATTCTACCAATGCGCATTCCCCTAAATAACATGCATTATCATCCATACGAATCAATGATTCTAACATTTCTTTTCCTTCATCTGCGATTACTTCTACAACTTTTCCATTCTCAAATCGAAATCCAAAATTCTCTACACTCTTCCCACCAAGAACTAATGGTCTAGAAGCATACACGATTCCATTTGTGCCAAACTTTTCTGGTGTTGTACAGATTTCTTCTGTTGGAATATTTGGTGTAAATGATACACCTTTATGTTTTTGATCAAGATCTTCATGAGAGAACTTAGAATCCGGTGTCAAAGTAACAATCAAATCTGTTCCATTCGATGCTGTATAGTGAAATTTTGTAAAGTGATAAGAATCAATCTTCTTTCCACGTTCATGATTCTTTTGGTGTTTTTCTTCCCATGTCTTTACAACATCATTATTTTCATCGATATAACATAACTTCAGTAATAGTTTCCATAGTTCATCTAATCTTTGACTTTCATCAATATCAGACATAATATAATCAGCCCATTCTTGTGTAGGAATCATCGCTATCAACCATTGACAATGCTTTTCTCTACTTGCCTTACGCATGATATTTCTCACTGCATCCACATGTGCAAATATCGCATTCGCTTTATCTTCCGCAAGATCTTCCATGAGTTTTGGATTTACACCTTCTAAACGCACATAGCACGCTCCATCGTCTAAATACTGTTGATTTTGAAGAACTTCCCATTCTTCTACTTTTCTAACTTCATCTAAATCACGATATAAAGAAGCAACTTTCATATTCGCTTCATCTAAATAATGAACAACAACATTCTTAGCGCCAAGTTTATAACATTCTTCACAAAAGATTGGTGTAAAACTGGCCCCTTCAATTGCAGCTTCAACAAGGACAGTTTGTCCCTTTTGTACATTCAAACCAACACGAGCCAATGTATAAGCATATTTTCGTTTCATTTCTTCTAAGTTCATAACTCCACTCTCCAATTTTTGATAATATCATACTACTTTCTTGACCATCATTTTTGGAAAACAACTTTTTTCATAATTCTTGCACTTTAAACAATGATCCATCATTGAATTATAATTATCTTCTATGATTGACCATCCTTGTTTCAAATAAAACAATGGTTCTTTCGCACACAGGATCATCGTTGGAATCCGAATGCTTTTTGAATATGCTTGTACGGTTTCTAAAATGCTTTTCCCTATCTTCTGATTCCTATATTGTTCTTTCACAGCTAAAAACTCTAATACACAATACGTTTCTTCTATTCGCAATGTAGCTCCACCAATCAGTTCACCTTCATAAATATAATTCCAATGTTTTACTTTTTTATTTATGAACTCTTTTTCCATTGCACCTTCTAGTCCACAATCAGAATACAATTTTCTTAATGAACTGAATTCATTTGTTTCTTCTATTTGATATTTCATTTTCATCACCTTATAAAAAAGGAAACAACATTTCTACTGTTTCACTTCTTTTTATCATAATCATCTAAAAAATGATGTTTTTCTTGATCATCCTTATACGCAATAATTGTTTTTAAACTTACGTTTTCAACACTCTTAAAAATATTTTGTTCTACATAAGGATTTGTTTTCTTTAGCTCTCTGATTAGATTTTTTACTTCAACTCTCTTCGAACGAGGTCTAGTTAAACATGCCTCTGAAGAACATGTATCTGTAAACTTACAAGCACATTGAATAAAGTATAAATCATTAAACTTTGCCCACGCTTTAATATCATCTTCATGAATCAAATACAGAGGACGAATGACTTCCATACCTTCAAAATGATTGGAATGTAGTTTAGGCATCATCGTTTGTATTTGTGCTCCATATAACATAGACATTACAATTGTTTCAATCACATCATCATAATGATGACCTAAGGCAATCTTATTACATCCAATGTTCTTTGCGTAATTATATAAATGACCTCTACGCATTCTCGCACAAATATAACAAGGATTCTTGTCAATGTGAAATACATTTTCAAAAATATCTGTTTCAAAAATTTCAATCGGAATATTTAACTTCCTTGCATTCTCTTCAATGATTTGTCGATTCTCACTAGAATATCCAGGATCCATTACAATATATTTCACTTCAAAAGAAATATCAGAATACTTATGTAATTCTTGGAAGCATTTTGCCATTAACATTGAATCTTTTCCACCAGAAATACATACCGCAATCTTATCGCCTTCTTTTATCAATTCATAATCACGTACAGCTTTTGTGAATCTAGACCAGATTTGTTTACGATATGTTTTGATAATACTACGTTCTGCTTTTGTTGCGATTTCTTTAGATGCATTTTCTTTCATCTTATCCATAACAATAGAAACATATCCACCATGTAAACTATATGCATCATATCCTCTATCTCTTAGTTCTAAAACAGAAGGAATACTTAACTTACCTCTATCACATACAACAATGATTTTTTTATTCTTATCAAATTCTCTTTGAGATATTTCAGATTCATCTAAGGCAATACTTCCTTCAATTGGATTTTTCATGACCTTTTCTTCATCACGAATATCTATGATCGTATATGTATTTTGATCTAGTTTTTTTAACTGTTCTACTGTAATTTCCATACAGAGTATTTTACATGAAATTCATTAATTGAAAAGAGATTATTCATCTAATATTTGCATATCAGAATCATCTAATTGTACTTCTAATGCTTGTACAGTATCTGTGATTCTACCGGGTTTTGTTGTCCCAACTAAAACAACATCAATTGGTTTCTTTTTTAATTCCCACGCAATTAGAACATCTGCTTTAGAACAATGATGTTTGGATGCTATATGATCTAATTTTTTATTCATTGCAATTTCTTTATCAGTTAGCTTTTGTGAGGCGGAACGAATTGTTTTATCATTTTCATTTCTAGATAATCTACCACCAGATAACACTTTATATGCAGTCAAAGAAACATGCATATCTACTAACATTGGAAATAATTCTCTTTCATCTTCTCTTTGGAAAATATTATGTGTGTTTTGTAAGGAAATGAACTTTGTCCAACCATGTTTTTCTGCAGTATATTGATATTTCGCAAATTGCCAAGCCATCATATTTGAAGCACCAATATAACGAACTTTTCCCATTCTCACTAAATCATCTAAAGCTTGCATCGTTTCTTCTACTGGCGTATCCATATCTGGATGATGAACGATGTACAAATCAATATAATCTGTCCCAAGTCTTTTTAATGACTTTTCCACTTCATCAAATATCAATTTTCTAGATAATCCAACCGTATTTGGTTTGGCGTTTCTATCCATATTGATACCACACTTTGTCGCAATCACAACCTCTTCTCTTTTCGCATATTTTCTTAATGCCTTCCCTAAAAATTCTTCCGATTCCCCATTAGAATAAACATTTGCGGTATCAAAGAAATTGATTCCTAGATTTAAACATTCTTTTACGATTTTTTCACTTGTTTCATATTCTACACACCAATCAAATAGTTTCCCAGGGGTACCAAATCCCATTGTTCCTAAACAAATCTTAGACACCTTTAAGCCACTATTTCCAAGTTTTATATATTCCATGATTTTTCTCTCCATTCCATTAATTCATTTTTTGTGATTTTTGAACCTTTTACACTTAGTCCATCTAAGATTTCCGCACCTTCGCACCAAGAAGATAAATCTTTTTTAGCATTCGCTAAACCACTACCTTCATGTGACATGATATATCTCACCTTCTTACCAGTGAAATCTAGATTTTCTAGTTGTGTGGCAAGTGGCATTGGATAATGTCCACACCAACATGGCCCTACAACATAAATCACCTCATAGTTAGAAATATCACCCAACATATTTTTCAATTCTGGTCTTTCATTTTCTTTTAATTCTTTTACAGATTCATTCACACATTCTTTGTAATCTTTAGAATAATCTTTCTTTCGTTCCACGTGAACTACCACATCTAAGCACTACGTGTTATAGATGTGGCTTCTAAGGGCTTGTGTTCCCTCAGACTTTCGTCTGCCATTGATACGGTTAAGACACAGTATATT
>CAVHRL010000045.1:0-16198 GCA_963638375.1 Lachnospiraceae bacterium | reverse complement strand
AATATACTGTGTCTTAACCGTATCAATGGCAGACGAAAGTCTGAGGGAACACAAGCCCTTAGAAGCCACATCTATAACACGTAGTGTTTAGATGTGGTAGTTCACAATGGTGGAACTTTTGTTGGAAAGTTTGGATTAAACTACATTCTTACAACATTAAAAAAGAATAGGCTTGGTTAAAAGAAGTTGATTCTACTTGCTTAACGAGCGTCAGCGATGATATCAGTTCTGCATATTCAAACTTCTTTGCGAAGAGAGCTTCTTTTCCGAAGTATAAATCTAAAAGACATGAACAATCTTTTACGATTAAATGTGTCAATCGGAACATCCAAATCGTTGATGACCATCATATTCGATTACCAAAGATTGGATATGTATATTTTCGTAGTTCACGTATACCTAAAGGAATCATTAAAAATGTAACGATTCGTTTGAAACCAAGTGGGAAGTACATTGCTTCTGTGTTATTTGAAACAGAAGTAGATGAACTACCTAAGACAAACAAAATTTGTGGATGCGACCTAGGTTTAAAAGAACTAGCGATATTAGATGATGGTACAAAGATACCACTTCCTAGATTTGATAAGGATTCTGAAAAACAACTTATCTATTGGCAAAGACTTGCATCTAGAAGACTTCTGAGAGCCAAGGAAGTCTTGAAAGATGACAAGTCTAAGACCTTGTTGGATTTTAAGAATTATCAGAAGGCTAGAGAAATGGTGGCTAAGTATAACGAAAAGATAGCTAACCAAAGAGAGAACTATCTACATGTGCTTTCTACATGGTTGGTGACCAATTATGATGTGATTGTGCTAGAAGACCTGAAGTCTAAGCTAATGTTAAAGAATCATAAATTTGCTAGAGCCATCAGCAATGCTGGATGGAATAAGTTGATTCGAATGATTCAATACAAGTGTGAATGGTATGGAAAAACATTCGTACAAGTAGATGCAGCATATACATCGCAAACATGTAATGAGTGCGGTTGTATCAACAACAGATTAGGCTATGGCTACTACGGTTGGTTAAAAGTTAGAAGCTGGCAATGCCCTGATTGTGGTGCAATCCACGATAGAGATATCAATGCGGCAATCAATATAAAAAATAAAGGACTTATGCAACTAGCATAAATCCTAATATTAGATGGCTTGGTACAAGCCTTGGTAAATAGCTAACACCGCTGGATAGAAGTATTATTCAAGTGTTGCGTTCCCAGAAGCTCGGTCATTTATGTCCGAGCAGTTCACGAATACAGGAATTGAATCAATAGGGGCAGAGGATACGATTACTTGATTACCTTCGTATTCTTTACCATCACGCGTATCGATCCATTTACCTTCTGGTAAATAAACTTCTCTTTCAAATTGATTTTCATGTAAGATTGGAGCTACTAAGTATTCATCCCCAAACATATATTGGTCATAAACGTTCCAACATTTTTGGTCATCAGGATATTCATAGAACATACTTCTTAGAATTGGAGAACCATTTTCACTTGCTTCTTTGAATAGCTTCTTCAAATATGGTTTTAATTCATGACGAATCTTTAGATATTTTCTAAAGATTTTTTCATTTTCTTCTCCATAGGACCATAGTTCATTATCATGTCCTGTATACAGATATCCACCACCCCAATCTCTATCATCAAGAGGTTGAATATCATCATTTGGACCACGATCACCATGCATTCTAAGTACTGCAGTGAATGTTGCGAATTCATACCAACGAACAAGTAATTGTTGGAAAGAAGGATCTTGCCAATCATCTGTCATGAATCCACCAATATCACTTGTCCACCATGGAATACCAGCGATACCCATGTTAATACCACATTGTAATTGATCTTGTAATGATTCAAATGTTGAAGGAACATCACCACTCCAAACAACATTTCCATATTTCTGAGAGCCTGCCCAACAAGATCTTAGTAAAGAAACGATATCTTTTTTACCAAGTTTCTTTTCGTTTTCATAGAAGATTCTTGAATAGTATTGCGGCCAAATATTAGAAGTTTCTAATGCTGGTCCTATGTAGTAACGCATATTATCAAAATCATAGACTGTGAAATCAGGTTCACCATTATCCAACCAGAATCCATCAATGCCTAAATCAAAATAGTTCTTCTTACAAACATTCCATACATAATCTCTAGTTGCGGGATTCGTTGCGTCGATTTCTACACAATCACCTTGATATTCATATGTTTGTGCGACACCACGTTCTGTACGGATCAACATACCTTTATCCCACATAGGAGTAAAGTTTTCACTTCTTTTATCAACGGAAGGCCATACAGATACAACGACTTTGATTCCCATAGAATGTAATTCATCAATCATGGCTTTTGGATCAGGCCAATACTTTGGATCAAACTTCCAATCACCTTGATATGTCCAATGGAAGAAATCAATCACAATCATATCGATTGGAACATTCTTTTCTTTACATTCATGTGCGACTTTTAATACTTCTTCTTGTGAGCGATAACGTAACTTACATTGCCATAATCCTAATAAATCATCAGGATAATCTGGTGCGTGTCCAGTTACTGAAGTGTAGTTGGCTAAGATTTGTTTTGGAGTATTCGCTACTGTGATCCAATAGTCAATTTCTTTAGCAGCTTCCGCAATCCATTCTGTTTTGTTCATACCAAAACTAACTTTACCGATTGCTGGATTATTCCATAAGAAACCATATCCTAATGAAGAAATACCAAATGGTACAGATATTTGTGAGTTTCTTTGTTCTAGATCTAATACACAACCTTTTAGATTTGTATGAGATTGTTGGTATTGGCCAAATCCAAAGAATTTTTCTTCATCATTGCTTTCAAATGTTTGTACGATTCTAAAATCTCCACCTTTTAATCCATGATAATCACGATTGATATATTTTAAACATCTACTTTCTTTTGATAGTGTTCCATCATAATTTCTAAAATATTCTCTTAAAATTAAATTGTTATCTTTATAAAAAGAAATAACACCCATAAAATTAACAGTTGCACGAATTTTACCATTTGTAATTTCAGCTTCTTTTTCATGAATGGAAACTACAGTATTACATGGATCTACAGTTTCTGTTAAAGCCCAATCTTGATTTGAAAAATCAGGATATCTTGTAGCACGAACACGAAAGGAATCAATTCCCCATGGTTCGATTTGAAGCGTTTCACCCATATTACGATAAATGAGTGTGTTTTTGTTTTGTTCAAATTCCATAATCAAATACCTCGATTACATGGTAGTCTTATTTTTTAGGAAGTAAAGGTTTTATGATAGGAAATTTTTACGCTATAATTTTTTTATGAAAATTATTTTTTTAGATATAGATGGAACAGTTTTATCTCATACAACGAATTCCATTCCTTCTGGCGCAATACAAACAATCAATGAAATCAGAAACCAAGGAGTTCTTGTTTTTGGCTGTACTGGCAGACATGCATTAGAATTAGAAAAATTACCATTAGAAAATTTAAATGTAGATGGTTGGATCACAATGAATGGTGCCTATAATTATCTTGAAAATGGTACAGTGATTGCACATTATCCAATTGCTTCAGAAGATATTCTTGTTTTGTATACTGCATTAAAGAATCATCCATTTCCAGTACAATTCTTAGAAAAAAATCAAATGTATATGAACATGCATGATGATCATGTGAAAGCGAGTTTAGAAAAGATTCATTCCAAACAAGATCCCATTCAACCATTGGATAGAATTCTAAATCATCCTATTTATATGTTTATTCCTTGGGTGAAAAAAGATATTTTTGATTCCATTCAAAAAGAAATGAAAAATACAACTTGTGTTAGATGGAATGAATATGCGATTGATTGTTTTCATAAATATTGTGGGAAACAAAGAGGTGTTGAAGATGTATTGAAATACTTTGGTATTTCAAAAGAAGAAGCGGGTTGTGTAGGAGATGCAGATAATGATCTATCCATGTTTGAAGCATGTGGGCATTGTGTCGCAATGGGAAACGCAACAGAATCGTTAAAAGAAAAAGCAGAGTTTATAACAACTGATATTGATGATGATGGATTAAAAAAAGCGATAAAATATCTTGTAAAATGAAAAAATATTTCGGATTTTTTCTTGTAAAATATAGTTAAATATTAAGAGGTGAATTATGATTGAAAATATAAAAATTATCGCTGCAGATATTGATATGACTTTAACAAGTAAAGGAAATGCGTTACCACAAATCACAATGGATGCTTTTGAAGTATTACATAGAAATGGTGTGAAGATTGGATTGGGTACTGGTAGAGAAATCAACGATGCGCTAAAAAAGATGGGTAAGAATTGGGGACTATCTTTTGAATTTGATTTTGTTGTGGGAATGAATGGTGGAATGGTATTGGATCATTTGAATGGTGATAAATATTGGGAAACAGATATGTTGAGCACACAAGAAATGTCTGAAATCTTACACTATATGGAACCACTCATTGATAAATATACAGTTTCTGTTAATTGTGAAGGAAACGAAAATCATAACGCGATTAATATTCAAGGTGAATTATTAGCTTCCGCAAAAAGACATGGATTTAACTTTGTGGATTGTACAGGGAATATTGATAAACTATGTGAAAAACCAACATTTAAATTCTTGTTTAGAAGTGAAGCAGAATATGAACAAGAAATTCGTAAATATTTTGAAAAGAAATATAGTGAAGGTTATCAAATCATTAGTACATTCCCAGGTACATTAGAAATCATGCATGCGGGAATTGATAAAGGTTCAGGATTACAGAAATATGCACAATGGAATGGCATTGATATGAAAGATGTGATTGCCTTTGGTGATAATGAAAATGATAATACAATGTTAGTAGATTCTGGATGGGGCGTATGCTTGAAAGATGGATCTAATCAGACGAAGAAACACGCTGATGCAGTTACAGAGTATGCATGTGAAGATGGTGGTGTAGGACATTATTTGTTTGATCATTACATCACACCTAAAGGATTAAAATAAAAGGCGAAATGCCTTTTTTTAGAGGAAGAGATATGGAAAACCAAAGAAGTGAACAAATATTAAGCGCTTGGTTAAAAATGACAACTATCATTAATAACGATAAGATTACAGGTACATTACCATTTAATGAAGCAATGATTTGTAGATATTTGTATGAAAACAGAGATAAGAATGTGATTGCTTCACAATTATGTCAATGGATGCATATGAAGAAATCACAGATGAATCGTACTCTAACAAATATGGAAAATAAGAACTTGATTCATCGAATTCGTAA
Organism: Lachnospiraceae bacterium; assembly: GCA_963638375.1. Taxonomy (GTDB): domain Bacteria; phylum Bacillota_I; class Bacilli_A; order Erysipelotrichales; family Erysipelotrichaceae; genus Bulleidia. Next base: position 10,934 of record CAVHRL010000045.1, on the reverse strand, counting down.
TACTGAAGATAAAAGACAAATCTTTATTGTATTAAATGATGAAATGAATGAAGTATATCAAAAACAACACCAAAAGATTCTTCAAATTGTAGATGATATTTGTAAAGAATTAGGAAAAGAAAAAACAGAAGAAGTACTTTCTTTGTTTTCTTTGATATCAAATATCGCAGAAAATAAAATTAATAGTTGAAAATTACTGTGAGATTTGTAAAATAAATACTGTCGTTTCTGACGGCCGAGAGTAGCGGCTACCTCTCGTTAACTAAAATAAGGAGATGATTTTTTAATGAATACAAAAACTTTCACAAAAGTGGCAATGATTGCGGCAGTGTATACTGTATTAACACTTGTATTAGCACCAATTTCTTATGGGAGCTTACAAGTTAGAATTTCAGAAGCACTAACAATGTTACCACTTATTTATTCGCCAAGTATTTACGGTGTAACGTTAGGTTGCTTTCTCAGTAACTTGATTGGAGCAATGACAGGTGTGAACGCTACAGGATATATTGACGCTGTAGTTGGGACAATTGCGACATTCTTAGCGGCATATTGTACATGGAAATTGAAAGACATCAAAGTTGGAAAATTACCAATTGTGGCAATGTTGATGCCAGTTGTTTGGAACTTTTTCTTTGTAGGAGCTGAATTAGGTTACTTGTTCATGCCTGATAACTTCTTGTTAGGAACAGTTATCAACGGTAGTTGGGTAGCACTTGGTGAAGTGATTGCGGTAATACTAGGATATATTCTAGTAAAAGCGTTAGATAAAACAGAAATATTTAAAAAGTAGAGTTGTATGTAGCCGCATACAACTCTATTTTTGTAAGACATATTCTGAATAGATTTTATTAATGACACATTGTATAACATGATTCATCAGTTCTTGTTCATGATTTTGAGATTCAAATGAAGTGCTTGTTTCTTTTAGGTTGAATACTTGATTCAAAGAATTTTCAAAACAAGAAATAAATAAATCATATGCTTGTTCTACAGTGCTGTTTTTCATATTTGTATGAATTTGAATCAGTTGTGATATTTCTGACATCGAATAACATTTCTTCAAAATCGTAACAACGATAAAATACGCAATGTGTTGTTTTGTGTAATGCTTTTTCATAGGTGGTTTAACAATGGATGTTTTGACATAATTGTTAATCATAGAACTTGTCACAAATTTTTCATCATGAAAATAGATACAAGATAATTGATCATTTAAGTATGTAATAACTTGATCCATATATAAATCAATTGGTGGTAAGTCATCCCATTTTGGTAAGTTGAATTTATTCATGAAATAATATTAATCTAAAATTGATTCTTTTTCAATCTAGAAATAAATACTAGATATATTGACAAATATATCTAGATAATTTATTCTGTTTTTGAAAAGAGGAGAGTTCAATGACACACATTATTACAGATTCATCTACTTTATATTCAATGAAACAAGGAAATGAAATTGGTTTATCCGTTGTTCCTTTAAACATTACAATTGATGACAAGTCTTATAAAGACTTTGAAGAAATTACATCAGAACAATTATTAAAGATGATCGAGGAACATAAAGTACCAAGAACATCACAACCATCTCTTGGAGAAAAGATAGATCTTTATAACAAATATAGTGAAAATGATGATGTCATTGATATCACAATGGCCTCAGGTTTGAGTGGTACATATCAAACCGCATTACTTGCGAAGAATGCATGCAATCATCCTGAAAGAATCACGGTCATTGATTCTTTTACACTATGTGGTCCGCATCGTGCTCTTGTTGATAAAGCATTAGAAATGAGCGTGGAAGGAAACAGTGTGGAAGAAATCAAAGAATACATTGAAAAGACAAAACGAAAAGAAATCTCTTTTTTGATTCCAATTGATTTTGAATATTTAGTTAGAGGTGGAAGATTAAATGGCATGTCTGGAGTTTTAGGTGGATTATTGAAACTGATGGCAGTTATGAAAAAAGGACCTGAAGGAAAAGGATTAGATAAATTTTCTGTATGTAGAACTTCGATCAAAGTAGGGCATACGATTACAGAAGAAATGAAGAGAGAAGGTGTAGATGCAAGTTATACATTTTATATCTCACACGCTGAAAATGAGACGTTGGCTCTAAAAATGAAAAAAAAGATAGAGTCAGAGTTTGACGGTGCTACAGTGCATGTCTATCCTCTATCTCCATCTTTTATTACCCAAGGTGGTCCTGGGTGTGTTGCAGTTCAAGCTATTCAAATTTGATCTTGTGATAAATTCACAAGATTTTTATTTTTTAGAATTGGATAAATGAATTTAATTGAAATCATTAATAAAATAATTTCAATTGGTAATAACAATGTATTTTTAATCAAACTTGTTGTTGCGTAAACCAAATATGCTTTTCCATACAACATGGAACTCCATAAAGAGCCTAGTAACACATTCACAAGATAGTTGTTACAAATCTTAGCGAATGCAAGTCGTGTCCAAGTAACTTTCTTTTGATAAAGAAAAATAGAATAAAAGAATGATCCTAACATCGCTGTTAATGTATATCCAGGAAAATACGCACCATCTGGAAATAATATAAAACTGAGATTATCCGTAATGAATGCGGAAGTGATTCCCGCAACAGGTCCTACGACCATTCCTTCAATTGCGACTACGATATAAGTTAATGTAATTCTTAGATTCTCTCCAACAGGAATACGAATAAAACCAATCACGATCTTTAACGCAATCATTAACGCAATAAACGCCAACATACGAACATTCTTTAAATTGTTAGCTGAAGACTTCCAATAACTTTTTGAAAACATAAATAAAAACACCTTCCTTTCTCTCCATTTCGAGAAAGTTGAAGATGTTGATTTCTCGTCATGGGTATATGAGTGGATGACCGCAAGCATCTTGCTTTTCGTCTATAAGAATCCCAATCTTATAGCACTTAACGCCATCTATCGCAAAAAGAGTATCATTTCATGATAGAATATTCAAGATGAAAATATTAAGTACAACATTAGAAAATAAAAGTTTATTAGAAAAATATATTCAAAGTGGAGTGAATGAAGTGATTTTGGCATTGAAAGGAAATACATTTTCTGCTTTGAAAGAATGGGATGAAGAAGAAATCAATCAGATCAAAGATATCTGTCATCAACATGAAATAACAGTCACTGTATTAATGAATCGTTTGTATAGTGAATCTGATATTTATGAAGCGCAACTTGTAATGGAAAGAGTTTTAAATAGTGGTGTAGATGGTTTGATGTTTGCGGATCCTGGTTTATTAAGATACGCAAAACAAAAACATTTAGAAAGTCATTTGATTTACCGACCAGAAACTTTAATGACTTGTAATGAAGATGCATTATTTTGGATGCAAGAAGGATTGAAGTCAGTTGTTATTCCTTGTTTATTAACAAAAGATGAAGTGATTGAAATTGCGCATCAAGTAAAAGATACGACCGTTATTATCCATGGTTCTACATTGATGTCTGTATCCAAAAGAAAGTTATTGAGTGCATACCAACATGTTTCCAATCAAGATTTTGATGTTTCTTCTAAAACATTAGCTTTAAAAGAAAAACAAAGAGAAGATCATATGCCAACATATGAAAATGCATATAGTATGATGATTTATACAGATTATATTCAAGAATCATTTGAAGAAATGTATCCTTTTATGGATGCGGGTGTTAAGTATTTTGAAATAGATACTACATTTATGAAAGAAGAAATGATTTTAGATACGATTATGATTTATCGAGATATTTTAGATGGAAAAGATGCCATTAAAAAAATAAATCAATACAAAGAAAAATATAAAGAATTACATTTATCGGATGGTTATTATGGACAAAAGACAGTTAAGTAATCGATTTAATAAACCAGAATTGTTAGCTCCTGCAGGAGATTTGAAACGCGCAAAGACTGCAATTTTATACGGTGCAGATGCAGTATACTTAGGGGGACAATATTTTTCATTGCGTTCACGAGCTTCTAATTTTACGTTAGAGGATATTCAAGAAGCTTGTACATTTGCCAAAGAACATGGTGCTAGAATTCATGTGACTTGTAATATCATTCCACACAATGAAGATTTTGAAGGATTAGAAGAATATTTAAAGAAACTAGAAGAATTTGGCGTAACTGCTATCATCGTAGCATCTCCAGCAATCATGAAATTAGCACGTCAAGTAGCACCAAAACTAGAAGTGCATTGTTCTACACAAATGTCTATCACAAATGTAGAGACTGCTAAATTTATGCAGGAAGAATTTGGAATTGATCGAGCAGTCTTGGCTAGAGAATGTTCTATGGATGACATTTATGCAATTAGTGAAAAGTGTCCAGTAGAAACAGAAGCATTCATCCATGGTGGTATGTGTGTTAATTATTCTGGTAGATGTACATTAAGTAATCGTATGACATTAAGAGATGCAAATCGAGGAGGTTGTGCACAATCTTGTAGATGGGCATATCATTTATTTGACGGAGATAAAGATCTGAGTGAAGAACAATTATTTACAATGGGTTCTAAAGATCTTTTTACAGCGGATTATATCTATGATTTGATGAATGCTGGTGTATCTTCTTTGAAAATTGAAGGTAGAATGAAAACAGAATACTATGTTGCGACAATCGTATCTGGATATCGTCATTTGATTGATGAAATCTATGAAAGAAAGGCACCATTATCACAAGAAAGATTAAACTATCATAAAAAACAAATCTTATATGGAGAAAATAGACAAACTTGTACGGGATTCTATGCTGGTAATGCAGGTGATGAATCATTGATTTATCACGAAACAAGTAACGCAGATGTGAATCACGATTTCTTAGGAACAGTTGTTGAAACAAATGGAAATACAGTTGTGATTGAAACAAGAAATAAATTCTTAACAGGCGAAACTTTAGAAGTACTAGCTCCAGGTAAGCTTGTGCAAGCATTTATAGTTAATGAAATTCGTAATGCGAGAAATGAAGTGATTGAAGTTGCGAATCAACCAATGACAAAAGTAACTGTTCAAATCCCTTTTGAAGTCAACGTAAATGATATTATTAGGAGGGCGAGATGATCATAGAAGGAAATGTAAGTGTCAAAGCTGCCATCTTAGGTAATAAAAGAAAAGTTACTTGTATTTATGTAGATGAAAAGAAACATGATAAAGATACTTCATGGATCTTACATCGTGCGCAGGATCATCAAATTCCAATTCATAAATGTTCTAGAGATAAAATAGACGCACTTGCCTCAGGGAAAACACATGGCGGTTTGATTGCGGAGTGTGAATCTAGAAAGTATCAAGATATAAACGATTGTTATACGGATTCTACATTTCTATGTCTATTAGAAGGAGTAGAAGATCCCTTTAATTTAGGCTATGTGATGCGAACATTATATAGTGCAGGATGTACAGGATTGATTATTCGAGATAGAGATTGGTCTAATGTTGAAAGTACGATCATCAAATCGTCTGCCGGTGCTTCTGAATATTTGAATGTTGTAACGAGTGATGATATTCCTGCATTACTCAAAGAAATCAAACAAAAAAGGATTCATTGTTTTGCGGCAATGCGAAAAGATGCCATTACGTGTTATGAGGCAAACTTCCAAGAACCACTTCTTTTAGCAATCGGTGGAGAGATGAGAGGCTTATCTAAAGCAGTTCTAGAACAAATGGATCAAAATATTTATATTCCATACGCAAATGATTTTCACATGGCGTTGAACGCTGCAGGAGCGAGTGCAGTTTTAGCTTTTGAAGTATTACGACAGAGAAACAGTTGTACTTCGTACACAAACAGCTCAAAATGAAAAATTTTCATTTTGAGTTTTATTATTTTTTGAAATGTAAGCGATTATAAAATGTTTTTTATGCTTGATTAGTTTTCGATAACTGATAATATTATTTCGGAATGTTAATGGAGGGTCATATGAAAGAATCATTTTATTTCCATGATGACACAGTCATCCTAAATTACTCAAAACAATATGTAGTAAGTAAACATGGTATTATTGGTACAGATGTATTTGATACTTTTCTAGATCATTTTTTAGTGCATCTAGATAAAAATCATCATGATTTATATACCTATTTAACAAAAGATGGTTTAAAAGATCACTCTCGTGTAAAAAAAGAAATTAAGTTTGTTTTATCAGCTTTGTTAGTAGAAGCTCCATCTGAAATTCAAGATGAATATATTAAATTTCCTGCAATTTTTGAAGATATCATTGAACAAGGATATTCTTATTGGAGAAGTCTTCAAAGATATTCTGTACTTTATACAATTAATGAATCTGGTTTCTCAGATCAATCTTTCTTAAGTGCAGACGCTAAAATGAATGGAAGAATTCGTACATTGTATAGAAACCTACAAGAAAGAATTCAAGGTGAAAATAGAGTTTATCGTCAATTACAAGCAGGTACAAATGCAGCACTTCTATTAAGTTATTATCAACCTGAATTACCTGAAGGATATGAAAAATTAAAGAATATTCCTTTTGTTGCGAAGATCAGTTTAAGAACACCATTGATCTTGCATCCTAAATTTAATAAGAGAACAAATAAATTTACAGACGCTCCAAATAATCCAATGGAAGATTTTATTCCTGGTGATCAAGAATGGTTATGTTATCCAGCCATGGTTGGAACCATGTTGATTTATTGTTACTTCCATAGAAACTATATTTCTTCTTGTGTATCTATGGCAAACTTGTTTGAACTTGCAAGTAAGGAACAAGCATTAGGTAGAAAACCAGACGCTATCATGTTGTTTGGTAACCCTGATGGAAAGAAAGATACAACTTTCTGGCATGATGATACAAATGATATCTGGATTGGAAAGAATTCAGCAGCTCCTGAAATTGATTACTTTGGTTATACAAAGAAGTCTGTACTAACATTGCATAACCTTGCGATGATGAAGAAGGGTTGGTTACCAATCCATGGAGCGATGGTCAATATCTATCTCAAGGATGGAACAAAGAAGGGCTTGATGTTCATGGGAGACTCTGGTGCAGGTAAGTCTGAAACTTTAGAAGCACTATCTACATTAGCTTCTGACATGATCGATCATCAAGAAACTGTATTTGATGATATGGGTACATTACATTTAGACGAGAATGGACAGATTCGTGGACAAGGTACAGAAATTGGTGCGTTTGTTCGTTTGGATGATCTAGATAAAGGTACTGCATATAAAGATATGGATCGTTCTATTTTCTTTAATCCAGAAAAAAGTAATGCACGTGTCGTTATTCCAGCTGCACCACATTCTGTTGTAACAACACCACATCAAGTTGATATCTTCTTATACGCAAATAACTATACGGATAAGAGAGGTATGCATTTCTTTAAGAGTAGAGAAGAAGCAGAACCTGTATTTGTGGAAGGTAAGAGATTTGCCTTAGGTACAACACAAGAATCTGGTCTATCTACAACATTCTTCGCAAACCCATTTGGTCCAATGCAAAGACAAGAAGAATGCCAAGTATTGATTGATAAGATGTTTGATGCATTGTTTGAACAAAATATTCCTGTTGGTGAAGTTTATACATGTTTAGGTCTTCCTAATAAAGGAGATCATGGTATCGATGAAGGTGCCGCAGCATTATTAGATTTCGTTAAAAATGGAAAGAAAGATGTTTAAGATAAAGGATTCTGTGATGCAGAATCCTTTTATTTGTATTAGAATAGTTCCATGGAAAAAATCACTTCATTACAAAATACAAAAATCAAAAAATGGACTTCTTTACATAAAAAGAAAGAAAGAGATCAACTTGGATCATTCTTAATAGAAGGTGAACATTTGATACAAGAAGCATTAAAAGCGAATGTTGTCGAAACAATCATTACAGATATCCAATCACCATTTGATTTTGAAAATGTTGTACAAGTAACACCAGAAATCATGAAGAAGTTATCTGAGAATGTATCCGCAGTACACTATATTGCGGTATGTCATAAATTAGATCAAACACCAACAAAGATGAATCGTATCATTTTATTAGATGGTGTACAAGATCCAGGAAATCTAGGTACATTGATTCGTACCGCAATTTCCTTTAGTTTTGACGCAGTATACTTAAGTGAAGATGCATGTGATCTATACAATGATAAAGTCATTCGTTCTACACAAGGTGCTTTATTTCATATTCCAGTCATTCGTGCAAACTTAAAAGATATCGTTACAGAATTACAACAAAATGATTTTCAAATCATTGCGACTTCTTTAGAAGAATCTAAAACAATGTCTGAAATCAAAGAAACAGAACATATGGGATTTATCTTTGGTAATGAAGGACAGGGCGTATCCAAACAGTTACAAGCTCTCGCAAATGATAGACTACGCATTGAAATGCATGGATTTGAATCATTGAATGTTGCGGTAGCAGGTGGAATCGTCATGTATCACTATAGAAACAAATAAGGTCACTCAGTGACCTTATTTCAATACTTCGCATCAATATCCGTAGGAGAATCTTTTTTCTCCTTCAATGACACTGCATTCTTTGATAGACATATCTTCTACAATGATAAAACGATGATCACCTTCTTGTACTTTTTTTAGAAAATCATCGATTTGATTTTGTTCTCCTTGTACAAAGATTTCTACCATTCCATTACTTAGATTCTTAACACTACCAGTTAATCCTCTAGATTGTGCTTGTAACATACAAAAGCCTCTAAAACCAACACCTTGAACTCTTCCTTCAACAATAACATGATATCTTTTCATAAAAATGAATGCTCCTTAGTACTTCTATTCTAAACGAAAATGATTATAATAACACGTATGGTTAATATTTTATTAAATGATACAAAGTTTGATGCATCATGGGCATATGCATCTTTAAGTCCATATCTGACAAAAGAATCTAAAGTTCTTATATTACCTTTGATTCATAGTGAAGGTTGGAGTAGTGATGAAGAAGAATGGGAACATCAATATCAAAAGGGTGGAAAGAAATACAATCAAATCATTTCTTCTTTTAAAAATTATTTGATTCCAGAGAAGAATATTACGTTCTTTCAACCATATAAAGATTCAAAAGAAACATTTCAAGCATTATTAAAACAATCAAACATTGTTTATTTATATGGAGATGATGCAGAACATATGATGATGTGCATGCAGGATCTTGAATTAAAAGAAGCATTTTTAAAGTATGATGGAATCGTAATGAGTAATCACGCTGGTAGTAATTTAATCATGCATAAATATGATAGTAAGTATGAATGGGAAGAGGAAGAACTAGAAGGACTAGGACTATTAGGAGGATTTGCCTTGATGCCTGATTATATGGAAGATGCTGCACACTTAGCTAGACTCATTCGAAATATCGAACAAAGAGGAAACGCTGTACTTGTATTTGGAAAAGATGGTGGTGCAGTAATTCAAAATGGTCATTATGAATTACTAGGAAATGCTTTTACAGTTTCTTATGATGATTTAGATTCTATTTATCATGCATATGAAGATGCAAAGAGTAGACTGGAATATTATGGTGATAATGGATTGTGGTAGGTAGAACATCACCAAAAACTAGCACTTAATCACAAAATACTTTTCTTCTATGATTAATAAAGTAAGATGAAGTCAAGAAAGGAAACTTTATTATGACTTCGAGGTACAAGAATGGAGACGAGTTTATGTTTTTATGAAGAATAAAAAGGAGGATGAACGTAATGAAAAAATTCATAAAAAACATAATCGCATTTAGTGCAATTTTAACAAGTATTAACACGATTCCAATTTATGCGGAAGAAAATAAAAGTGAATCATATGTATTTAAGTTTTCGGAATTTGAATTTGTAACACCTGAAATTTCAAAAGAGAATTCTTATGTAAAACATTCTAAGAGTGATTCTAGTGAAACTTATTTGGTTTATGATGCGGATACAGGACTTATTACAGATGAACTTATTGTAAGTTATCTAAAAGATGAAATTATGACATTAGGGATCAACCCGGATGCTAGAGATGCAATTTTTACAAGAAAGAAAAATGTTTATGGGTCAGGAAAATTAGTTGTTCAACTCAGACTAGATATTTGTGTGAAATTGTATTCGTCAGGATCTTTTAGAGATTTTGAAGCAGTAAATTATGCCACTGTAAATATCAATTCTAATGCCACTCCTATGCAATTGAGTGGAACTCCTGCAACAAGTGTTACTTCACATACTGGCAGTTTTCCATGTACGCAGTTGGATTATTCCTATACTGCAACTGTAAGAACAGGTAGTGAAATCACAATTGGCGCTAGTTATTTGATTTCCGCAGGATTTACACAATCGTATTATTACTATAAAACAATTTCTGATTCAGGCATTATTAAGTTGTATAATTAAGCTATGAACAATCAGAAAAAAGGAATGATTTATATAACAATTTCTGTATTAGTTTTATTAATAGGTTGGGTTTTAGTGTATATTTATGGAACTCCATTACGATATTCTACTATGTATATAAAAGGTGGAGATGAAATCATGGCTGGTATTCTTGTGATAACACAGACTTTATCTATTGATTTTATCGCTCTATTAATAGGAATTCATGGAATATTGTTATTACATTCTGAAAAGAAATGAATCCAGTAGGAGAATGCTCCTACTGGATTTTAAAAGGTACTAACATTGAAAGAGTGAATTGATTATTTTGTTGTTGATAATGAATGATTCCATTATTTTCTTCAATGATATTTTTAATCGTTTTAAATCCATATCCATGTTCATAGAGTGGTTGATGAATAAACTTGTTGTCTTCATTTAATACAGGAGAATCAATAGAGTTTGTGATTTCAATTTTTACATAATTTTGAGTCTCTTGAATGATTATTTGAATGTATTTAGGTAAACCGTTATGTACAAATGCATTATCAATTGCGTTTGATTAGAAGCCGACGCATACCCCGTCTATAATCTATTGATTTAGGCGAGGTT
>CAVHRL010000044.1:0-16217 GCA_963638375.1 Lachnospiraceae bacterium | reverse complement strand
GAACTTCTGCAGAAAAGAAACTACCAAATAGACACGATTCATTCCGAAATGGATTATTCACAAAGAAAAAAAGTCATGGAACAATTTCATGATCATAAAATCAATATATTATGTGCAACAGATGTAGCATCAAGAGGCATTGATATTCCAAGTGTGAATACTGTAATTCTTTATGATATGAGTGATACACAAGAACAGCTCATTCATCGTATTGGTAGATGTTCTAGAGATGGCACACTTTCTCATGCATATATCTTTTTAACAAACAAAGATAAAGTGTATGACTTTAAACAGTTGTTTGAAAAAGTGATTTATGAATAAAGGTATCTCCCATGAGATACCTTTTATTGTTTTACTTTTGATAGTTCAAACCAAAATGTTGAACCTTGATTCTTTTTAGAATTCACTCCATATTTTGCTTGATGAAGATCCAGTACTTGTTTTGCGATATTTAAACCAATTCCAGAACCATTCGCTACACGAACATGTTCTTTATCAACTTTATAATAACGGTCCCAAATATTAGGTAAATCAACTTCGTCAATTCCTTCTCCAAAATCTTGCACTTCGATCTTTACCGTATCTTGACTTTCAATTTCACGCACAATGATATGTTTTGCTTCACCACCATAATTGACTGCGTTATTCATAAAGTTATTAATAACTTGTTCAATACGCTTTGGATCCGCATCTACGTAAATAGAATCACATAACTCTTTATCAATTTGATATCCTTCTTGTAAGATATATACTTCATATTTTTGAAGTTGTGTTTTCAAAAGCTGTGTAATATCAAATACTTCTTTATTCAAAGTGATTCTTCCATCTTGTAAACGAGACATGTCTAATAAATCATTAACTAAAGAATTTAAACGTTTTGATTCATCAACAATGACTTGTATATTTTCATCCGTTTTTTCTTCAGGTAAATCAATCATCATTTCACCATAACCACTAATCATTGTAAGTGGTGTTCTCAAATCATGAGAAACATTTGAAATAAGATCTCGTTTTGCCTTATCAGCCTTTTGAATATCCGAAGCAGCTTGTACAAGTGTTGAATTTAAATCTGCCGCTTCTTTGTAACGATTTGTTTTAGGATCAAGTGTATATGTGCCTTTAGGTAGTTCTTTTGCGTTTTCTGTAATTCCTATAATTGGTTTAGCGATTCGTTTATACATGATCCATGTCAGTATCGCAACAGACAAAATCATGAACAATCCAATATAGCGCATTTGCGAAGCAAGGGTTTCCGTCGTTGTATTAACTGGAGTGATATTACCAGATACCATAATGATAGAATTTGGATTCGTGCTAACTACTTTTGTATACACAATTGTATCAAAGTAAGTACCATTTGATTCTTCCATTCCAAAATCACTAGATTTGCTTGTTACTCTAGCTAAATATGTATGATTTTCATTTGCGATTGCTTGAGAAATAAACTTTGCACGTTGAGAATTTGTAATAGAAGAGACCATGCATCCTTTATTGCCAATGCCAGATTGTGTTCCATCAGATGAATTCGCTTGATAGACCATAATACATGTATCAGATTGTGACTGTATAAAATCTACAAAATCATCTAAATGATCACTTTCAATGGACTTCTCCACATATTCCCCTACTCTTTGTATACTTTTTATTTTATTTGCTTCATACATTGGTTCTAACAAAACAAATTGAAATAAAAATACAACAGTGCTCGTCAATACAGAAAATATAATTAAATATTTACCAATTTCCCATTTTAAACTAATCAGCTTTTTCAAAACGATAACCTACGCCTCTCAATGTAACGATATATTTTGCATAATCACCTAGATTACGTCTTAATAGTTTAATATGTGTATCTAAAGTACGATCATCTCCAAAGAAATCATAACCCCATACATTACTTAATAATTGTTCTCTTGTTAAGGCAATACCTTGGTTCTTTACTAAATAAGTCAATAATTCATATTCTTTTGGAGATAGCTGTACTCTTTCACCTTTGATTGTTACTGTACGTGCAGAGTAATCAATCATAAGATCATCAACACTGAATTTTTCTGAATTCATTTCAAAAGACTTTGTTCTTTTCAAGATTGCTTGAATACGCATCATCAATTCTTTTGTTGAAAAAGGTTTAACAACATAATCATCTACACCTAGATCAAAACCATGAATCTTATCATACTCTTCCCCTAATGCACTTAACATAATAAATGGCATATTAGGTTGTTTCTTTTTAATTTCTTTAACTGCAGAAAATCCATCTAGTTCTGGCATCATAATATCCATGATCACTAGATCATATGTATTCTTTTCGCACTTTTCTACAGCTTCCATACCATTACAAGCTTCTTCTGTCTCGAAACCTTCATGTGCTGCATATTTCGCAATTAAAGAACGAATCTTTGCTTCATCATCTGTAATCAATATTCTTGTCATACTCTTATCCTCTACAAAAAAATATTAAAAAATGACTGTGAATCTTATGTGAACGTTTATCGAGCAATAGATGAATTAGATAAAATGAAATCTACAGCTTCTTTAATTTCATCTACTTCAAGATCTTCCATCGTTCCTTCATCTGCACTAGATGAAATAGATTGTCTCATTGGAATTTTGGCTAATACAGGTAAGTTGTATTTGCTTGCAACTTCTTGAATATGACTTTTTCCAAAAATTTCAATCTTTTCATTACAATTTGGACATTCAACATAGCTCATATTTTCAACTAAGCCTAATACATTGATGTTCATTTGATTAGCCATATTGATTGCTTTTTCAACAACCATCGAAACAAGTTCTTGTGGACTTGTTACAACAACGATTCCATCTAATGGAAATGATTGAAAAGCTGTTAAAGGAACATCACTTGTTCCTGGAGGCATATCAACAAACATATAGTCTACATCTTCCCATACAACATCCGTATAGAATTGTTTTAGGATATTTGCGACCATAGGTCCTCTCCAAATAACAGGCGTTTCATCTGAATCTAAAATCATATTTGTAGAAATGACTTGAATACCATTTTTTGTAATATATGGATAAATCAGTTTACCATCTCCCATTGCTTTATCATGGATACCAAAAGCTTTGGTTTGAGAAGGACCCGTAATATCTCCATCTAATACCGCAACACGATATCCTCTTCTTGCGGTTTCACTAGCTAACATGCTCGTAACAAAAGATTTACCTACACCACCTTTTCCACTTACAACTCCAATAATTTTCTTTACAGAAGATTTTTCGTTCAATTCAATTTTAAAACTATTCTTTTTTTCAGGCATATGAAAACCGTAATCTTCTGGTGTTTTTCCTTTGTTATTTCTTTCACTCATATCATACACTCCTTGTTACCTATTCTAACACATGCAATGAAAGAATTTTACACAAGTGCTTTAAATAATATTATGAATATTAGAAATATAACATTTCAAGTTAGTGAAATATGATAAAATGTTTTGCGTATGTGTTGGAGGATAAATTAATATGTCAGGATATGTTGTAGTTGGTGCACAATGGGGCGATGAAGGTAAAGGTAAAGTTGTAGACTTGTTAGGAAAGCATGTTGATATGGTCGTACGTTATCAAGGTGGTAACAATGCAGGTCATACAGTTGTTGTTAACGGCAAAAAAACAGTACTTCATTTATTACCTTCTGGAATTTTAAACAAAGATGCACTTTGTGTCATTGGACCAGGTGTTGTATTAAACCCATTTGTTTTATTTGAAGAAGTAAAACAATTAGAAGAACAAGGATTAACTTGTGATCATTTAAGAATTTCTGATCGCACACAATTATTAATGCCATATCATGTTCGTTTAGATGAATTGATTGAAGCACGTGGTGGTAAATATAAAGTTGGTACAACAAAGAATGGCATCGGACCATGTTATTCTGATAAATATTCTAGAATTGGCATTCGTGTTTGTGATTTACAAGATTGGGATGTATTCCAAGAAAAATTAAAGAGCACATTGGAAATCAAGAATGCTGAAATAGAAAAAGTCTATGGTGGTGAACCATTTGACTATGATGATATGGTAGCACAATTCAAACAATTAAGAGAAAAGATGTTACCTATGATTTGTGACTCTGTTTCTTTAGTAAATGAAGCTTTAGAACAAGATAAAGTCGTACTATTTGAAGGCGCACAAGCAAATATGTTGGATATCAACTATGGTACATATCCTTTCGTTACTTCATCATCCCCTACTTCAGCAGGAGTATTAGAAGGTGCTGGTGTTCCTCCTCAATCCTTAACACGAATCATCGGTATTGTAAAAGCATATTCTACACGTGTTGGTGAAGGACCATTTATTACTGAATTATTAGATGAACAAGGTGAAGATCTTAGACAAAAAGGATTTGAATTTGGTGCTACGACTGGTAGACCAAGAAGATGCGGTTGGCTAGATCTTCCAGTTGTTAAACAGGCTGTGAGAATCAATGGACTTACAGATATCGCTATTACAAAGATTGATATTCTTTCTGGTTATGACAAAATTCCAGTTTGTATCGGTTATGAAATGAATGGCAAACAAATCGATT
Organism: Lachnospiraceae bacterium; assembly: GCA_963638375.1. Lineage (GTDB taxonomy): Bacteria > Bacillota_I > Bacilli_A > Erysipelotrichales > Erysipelotrichaceae > Bulleidia. The sequence goes on along the minus strand of CAVHRL010000044.1, from coordinate 11,671 downwards.
ATGTTCCTGCTTCATTAAAAGCATATGGGGAATGTAAACCTGTTTGGAAAGTATTTGATGGTTGGAAAGAAGATATTTCTAATGTTAGAAATTATGAAGATCTTCCAGAAAATTGTAGAAAATATGTTGAATTCATTGAAGAATATACTGGAACATCTGTTTCACTTGTTTCTGTTTCTCCTGAAAGAGAAGGAAATATCATTCGTAAAGCATTGATCTAATGGAAAACAAAAAAGAAAAACAAGAGAAACCTGTTTCTAACAAACAACATTTTTTAACTAGAGAAGATGATGAAATGTTTAAACAGGATTCTTATGAATTGAAATTTTATATCAACGAAGATGATAGAGATGAATAATCTCTATCATTTTTTTAAAGAAAAAAGAAACTCATTTTAGAGTTTCTACTTCTTGATACCTAATCCAATAACTTCTTCTTTTTTCAAAGGATTCTTTTTTAAATATTTTTCAATATCAGCATAGGAATTGATTACATTGTATGTAACAGATTTCCAATCACGATCATGACCATGCGCAAATAAGAAATCTTCAATACCTGTTTCCATAGATGTTTCAGGAACCAATGTTACTCTAGGATCATTATCATCTAACCAGTTCCACCCTTCCATAACGCTCATCTTTTCAGGGATAGGTAAATGATACATGACAGACATATAATCATGTCCTGCTTTGTTATAGAACCAAGTATTTCCAATAAACAATTGATCCTCACTATTTTTATACAACATTACAATATTTTGAAAAACACTTAAATCTTCATCAAATCTGATACTTTCATTCATAATGTACCCTCCAATTACTATTTAAGCTTTTCAACTCTAATTAGGCAATAGGAGAATCTTTCTTTTTGTATAAAATATTTTTTGTGAAACGCTTTCTTTTGAAAGAGCTTACGTATATTGTTTCCTTTTCATAGCACTATTTCTAACTTCCATATGTTTTAACATCACATATGCTTGATGAGCTCTTTTTTCATCAAAACCTTCTAAAGTTTCACACTTCACCAGATTATTCCGTAGTCTAGGCAAATCTAAATCATCTAAAATCATATAACCGGTAAAATCAGGATGTTCAAATAAATAATCTGTAATATGTTTTTGACGATCCTCAAAATCTTGTGCAGTTACACCAACAACTTTAACGCCTTTTTTCAATCCACATTTCTTTAAATATCTTTGACAATACCCCACTCCAGCAAATCTCCATGAAGATGAAATAACAATATTTAAATTAAATTTTAAACACAAATCAGATAATCTTTTTACACTTGGTATATCCGCAAATTGACTATCATCTTCTTTAATTGACTTCAATTTGAATCGTGGATCATTTTCTTTATACCAAATATTTATGACGCCATCAAAATCCAAGAATAAATAATACTTCTTCTTACCTTTTCGTATATTCTTATCAGCGATTGAATCTAAATCTAACAACCGCTGATTCCACTGCTCATCATTAAATGCATCCATGTATCTATTTTACCTTTTTATAAAAAAATTAATAGTACTATTTTAAAATTTAGTAAATAATGTTTACTAAATGATAAACACTACATTGTTAATTCGCCTCTTAGATTTTTTTCCATTTCTTGTTTTATAGTTTCAGAATCATAGCCTTTAGAAAATAAATAATATAATTTCGCAACAGATGACTCCGTTGTCATATCATATCCACTTACAGCACCGGCCTGCTTCAAACCATTACTAGCTTCATATGCGCCGAGAATCACTGAACCGTGCGTGCATTGCGATGTTACAGTAACAATTGTGCCATTTAAAAATGCTTTTTGAATCAATGGCAATAACTTTTTCCCATTGCCAGGAATATTACCTGCACCAAAAGTTTCGAGCACAATTCCTTTTAATTCATGTGTCATGATGGATTCAAATAGTTCAAATTGAATACCTGGAAACACCTTCAAAACACCAATTGGAACATCTTTTAATATTTGTAAATGAAATGGTTTGGAATGAGATGGCATTAAATAATTCTCATGTAAATTAATATCAATACCAACTTCAGCTAAACAAGGATAATTTGGAGAAGTAAACGCTATTAAATCATTTGCGGAATATTTGATTGCACGGTTTCCCCTTAATAATTTACCTCCAAAATATAAACACACTTCATGAATTCTTACATCAGAAGCAATCAATAAAGCAGTAATTAAATTATCTCTTGCGTCATTTCTAATTTCGCATAGTGGAATTTGTGAGCCCGTAAAAACAATTGGTTTATTATTATTTTCTAACATGAAAGACAAAGCAGAAGCAGTATAAGCCATTGTATCTGTTCCATGTAAAATGACAAATCCATCATAATCATTATAATGCTTAGAAACAACTGTAGCGATTTGATTCCATTCATCTACCGAGATATTAGAAGAATCTAATACTGGATCCATACAATAAATATCCCATACTGGCATCATATTAGAATGTAATTCTTCAATACTTTCAAGCCTCTTAATAAAAGATGTGATTTCAGGAACATATCCATAATCACTATTACTCATGCCAATCGTTCCACCTGTATAAATTATTAAAACTTTTCTTTGATTCATGTTTCCCTCATTCGTTTGAATATTTAATTGCATTGATTATAGCATATTCCATCACTTCAGCAGATAGTGTTCCAACTACATTAATATCAGCTTCCACACTTCCAATACTAGCAGCATATATTGTATCCCCATCAGCCATCGTACCTACAGGATCAATGCATCTTGCATACGCATTACGACTCATAGAAGCAATTTTACTCATCTCTGCTTTCGAAAAAGCACCGTTTGTAATAACTGCACCAATCGTAGTATTTCCTGTGAACATATCTGTTCGTTTTGATAATTTATATAGTTCTTCTTTTGAATTTCTCAAAGAACCATCTTCATTTAATAAACCAGCAATTTGTGTATTTGTTTTTGGATCAAAAATATCTCCTAATGCATTTACTACAACAATTGCAGCAACTTTCAATTGACCAAGCTCTACTGCATACATGCCTATACCAGACTTTGATGCATATTCCATGCCTTTTATTTTACCAACGGTAGCACCACAACCTGCGCCAACATTACCTTGTTTAGGATCATTCTTTTCAGCATTTACACATGCTTCATATCCCATTTGTTTATCTGGTCGAACTTGCGCGTCTCCTAGTCCTAAATCATAAATACAAGACCCACAAACAAGTGGTACTTTTGCGTATCCTGTATCATAACCAATATCATGTTTTTCTAAATACTGCATAATTCCTTCTGCAGCTTCTAAACCAAATGCAGAACCACCTGATAGCATGATTGCGTTAATTGGATTATCAGCAGTTGTAGGGTCAGTTAAATGTGTTTCTCTAGCCGCTGGTCCACCTCCACTTATATCTATTCCAACTTTTGCACCATGATCAAACAAAATAACAGTTGTTCCTGTTTTGGCTTGGTCATTTTGTGCATTACCAACACGGAATCCTTTAAAATCATTTATTTCTATTTCTTTAAATTGTTTCATAAAAAGCCTCATCATTTTCTTTCTTCAAAAGCTCTTCTATTTTATAATGATTGTAGGAGAAACAACAATGAATAAAAAAAAGAAAATCATATCTACCATTTCTATTATTGTATTTCTTTTTGCTTGCTTCTTTACTTATCAACAATACATACAAAAAACATTTTATGACATTGGTAGTGAAACAATGCTATCAACATACGAACAAATCGATAATAGTTTTAACTTATTTACGCAACGAAATTGGAATCTATTATCTGCTTGGGATACTTATCTTTCTTCAATTGATAACGCAAATGATGCGATTTCATCTTGGAAAACTTTAGCCTATGAAAAAGATTCTTGGGATGTCAGTGATTTTTATTTATTTAATGAAGATTGTTATTTTATCACCGCTTCTGATCGAGATGGGCAAGCAGATAGTATTCAAGGTGCTTTTAAAGAAATGTATGAAAAACAAAGTCCTGTTATTTCTTCATACATTTCTTCAGATAGTCAAAGAAAAATCGTATTTGCTTTACCGATGAGTCATCCCATTAAATTCAAAGGCATTACTTATACAGGAATCGCTGTAAGTTATGATATTTCCGCAATTCACACTGGTATTAACGCATCAAATAAAACAAGAAACAGTGATAGTTTTATCATTCGTAAAGATGGAACAATTATTACAGCGTTAGAAAACAAAACGATCATCAAAGAAACGATTTACAATTTTTATAATTTCGCAAATAAGAATTTTAAATATGATTCAAAAATCAATTTAGAAAATACAATCATTTCAAATACAGAAGGTAGTTTAAAGGTTGAGTATAATGGAAATCATTATTATTTAATTTATTTAGATAGTGACATTGAAAATTGTAAAACGATTGCGTTAATTGAAATCAAAAGTTTAAATGCAACATTACAGAACATTAGTACTGTATCTCAAATCATGATTGCACTTGTTTGTGTTTCAATATTCTCTTTTATCATTTATCTTATTTATTCTTTTGCTCATGAAAAAATATCAAAAAATCAAAATGTATTAGAAAAAACAATATCAGAAAAGAATCAATTATTCACAGAACAAGTATTATCTAATCAAATGATTAAAGGCTTGATCACAGTGATTGATAGATTTGCCATCGTTGATTTAAAAGAACAAACTTATGAATATCATGGCAATGATGAAGATTCAGCATATCCAGAAAAAGGAAGTTATCACGACTTATTAAAAGTCATTTCAAAAAAATATGTTGTATTAAATGATGAAAATCATTTAAAGTTAATCGATTTTTTATCAAAAGAAAAATTACAAGAATATTTTATATTACACAAACAGAATTTCATTATTGAATATTGTGAAAGAAACGAAAATATATTTAAAGTCATGAATGTCATTCCAATTCAATATGAGAATGATGTTGTTACTAAAGTAATGTTAGTTACACAAGATATTGGCATAAAGCACGAATTAGAAAATCTCGCAAATACTGATGGATTGACAGGATTATTCAATGAAAGATACTTCACTTCTATTTTACATACAAAATCTTCTCAACCATTTCCATATACTTTGTTTTATCTAGATTTAGATCATTTCAAAGAAGTTAACGATACATATGGTCATAATTTCGGAGATCAATTGTTAAAAGAAGTCGCAAAAAGATTACAACAATGTACACGCGCAGAAGATTATGTTTTTAGAATTGGTGGAGACGAATTTTCAATTATATTTTCAAATCAAAGCAGTATAACATTCGCTGATAAAATGGTTGAAAGAATATCTGAGACAATCAATAAGCCATACATCTTTGATGATATTACGTTAACAGTAGGAACAAGTTGTGGTTATGCAATCTATCCAAGTGATACGAATGATGAAACAAAATTACGTATCCTAGCGGATAGTAGAATGTATGAAACAAAACAAAAACATCATAAAAACAGCGTCCATTAAGGACGTTGTTTTTATATTATCATTGTTCCACAAAACTAATCGTAACTGTATTCAATTTATCATCTATATAATTATATTGTATTTGTTTTGATGCATGCTCTGTTAAAATACGAGAAAGTCTTTCCATTTTTAATAACGGATTGCATTCTATGCCTTCCCATTGAAGAAACAAAGCACATTGATCATCACTTTCATACTTCAGTTTGAAATCAATTCTAGTATTTTCATCAATCAATGAATTGATTGTTTGTAAATATACCTCTTCAATAACAGATTCAATATGGTGAATCATTTTTGTAGATATCATCTTACGAAAACCAAATGCATTCACTTCACTAATTAATCCAAGATAATCAAGTTCTTTCTTGATAAAGATTTTATGTAACGTGTCTTGTCCAAATATAAACTGTTTTGTTTTTTCTTTTTGCGGATGTTCAAAAATATTTTCTGGAGTTCCTTGTTCATAAATATTTTTTTCATCCATATAAAAGATTCTAGTAGAGATATTTCTCGCAAATTTCATATCATGTGTAACTATCAACATTGTCATATTTTGCTGTGCAAGTTTTTTTATAACTGCATATACTTCTTCTACATTTAAAGGATCTAACGCACTCGTTGGTTCATCAAATAAAATCATTTCTGGATTCATCGCTAAAGCACGTGCAATCGCAACTCTTTGTTTTTGTCCACCAGATAAAGAACTTGGATATTTATTTTCTTTACCTGAAAGACAAACCATTTTCAGTAATTCTAATGCTTTTTCTTCAGCTTCTTTCTTTGAAAGCTTCAATACTTTTATTGGAGCATATGTAATATTTTCTAGAACAGTCAAATGAGGATATAGATTAAAGTTTTGAAACACCATTTGCATCTTTTGACGAACTTGATTTAATTTACAATCATTTGAACAGATATTTGTTCCATCAATGATAATTGATCCAGATGTTGGTTCTTCTAATCGATTTAAACAACGTAAGAAAGTTGATTTTCCAATACCAGACGGTCCAATGATAGATACGATTTCCCCCTTTTGTATCGTTACATTGATATCATCTAAAATAACAGAATCATGATACTCTTTTCTTAGATTTTGAATTGTAATCATGATTGATCACCACCTTTTTTATAAATCAATTTTCTTTGTATGCATTTCATAATTAAAATTAATATACTCGCTAGAATCAAGTAAATAACTGCCACCACACAAAGTGGTACAATTGCTTCAAAAGTATTGCTGCGAATAATATCTCCTACTTTAGTAAGATCAGTAATCGCAATATATCCAACAATAGAAGTTGATTTTAATAAGCTAATAAAGTTACTAAAATAGCCAGTCAGAAGATTACGAACGACTTGAGGTAAAATAATACCTTGAAACGTTTGAAATTTAGTAAGGCCTGAGGAAAGTCCAGCTTCCCATTGTCCTTTTTCAATTCCTCGAATTCCACCTTCGAACAATTGTGATAGATATCCGCCAAAAATCATTCCAAGCCCAATAATCGCAATATAAATACTATTCAAAGATGATTTCACAAAAATGATGTAATAAAGAATCATCAATATAATGATCATTGGTAATCCTTGCATCAAATACATATAAACAGAATTTAAGAATTTCAAAAATGTATTATTTGTTAAAGAAAAGATACAAAATAATATTCCAAATAAATTCGCAATCAAAAAAGCACCAATTGTAATTTCAATTGTAACAAGTAATCCTTTTAGTATTGATATCCAACGATTTTCATCTACTAAAGTTTTTTGAATGCTTGAGAATAATGTATTTTGTTTGGTCGTTGTTTGATTTGAACTTGTTATTAAATATGAGGATTCATATTCATCAGCATTAACAATAGGAACCATTTGTTGTGTATAATAAAAATCAGAAAACAAAACACTTTCAGCGCGTTCTTCTGTATAAGAAATTTGGTTGGCTGCCAAATCATATTTACCTGTAGAAATGCCACTGATTGTACCAGCGAAATCTACATTTTCTATTTGTAAACCATATCCATATTCCTTACAAAACCCAGCTACAATAGCGATATCAAAGCCAACATTTTGATCATTCAACATAAAAGAAAATGGCTTAAATGTATTGGATGTTGCCATCTTTAAGATTCCATTTTTGCCTTCTTTAGGAATATCGATATTTTCATATTCCTCAGAAAATAACCATTGATTTTGAATTTTTTCTAATTCCTTAGATTCTTTTATTAACGAAATATATTGATTAAATTCATTACGAAGTTCTTCTCCATTTTCATTCTTTGGAAATATTGTACCAACATCATATGTTTTTAAAGGAATGTTGAAATATCCAAATTCAGGGTTTTGTTGGACAAGCCCATAATAATTCACCGTAGAAAGTACAATAAAATCAACTTTTTTTGTTTTCAAGGCAAGTGTTAAATCCGAAACATTATTATAATACTGTAACTTTGCATCCGAAATATTATCTTGAACGATTTGATCTTGTGGTGTTCCTGTTGTTACACCAGCTGTTTTACCTTCTAATAATTTCAAAGTATCTGAAGGTTGTTCTTCAGCAGAAGCAGTATAAAAAGAACCAAATAAAATAAGCAAACTAAAAACAATATATTTTAATCTTTTCATGATTCATTAAAATACAATGCTTTCTATCATTGAAATAACGACTTCTGCTCCTTCTTTTGTAACTTGTTCTACATAAGAAGAAAAATCTTCACTTCCTGCTTGATTATTTGCTTTATCACTCATCGCACGGATAATCACAAAAGGAACATGATTTAAATATGCAGTTTGACCAACTGCAGCACCTTCCATCTCTGCACAATCTCCTTGATAATTTAATAAGATGTTTTCTTTTTGATCATCAGACGAAATGAATTGATCTCCTGTACAAATTTTACCAACGACAATATTACGAGTCGATGCAACTTTTTGGATTGCTTGTTTAGCGTAGTTGATCAAATCATCATCTGCATAAAAACTCACTTTCCCAGTATAAGGAATTTCTCCCTTTTGAAATCCAATAGCTGAAACATCATAATCATGCTGTACAACTTCTTTAGAAACAACAAAATCACCAATTTCTAAAGAATCATTTAAGCAACCTGCACAACCTACATTTATAATATAATTTACATGAAATCTTTCAATTAGAATTTGTGTCGCAATCGCAGCATTTACCTTCCCCATACCACATTGAACGACAACTACATCTTTTCCTTTTAGTTTTCCAATACAAAATTCTAAACCAGCTACTTTTACAATATCATCAATATTTTCTACGTCTTTGATAAGCGCTATCTCTGATTCCATTGCGGCTACTACACCAATAACATTTTTTTGATTCATTCTATTTTCCCCTTTAAATTCTATTTCTTCATAAAAGAAATCATCGTTTCTTTTAAACTCTGTACATTAATAGGTTTTGCGATATGCGCATTCATACCTACATTTAAACATTCCTGCTTATCATCATTAAAAGCATTTGCAGTCATGGCAATAATTGGAATCGTTTTTGCATCTTCTCTTTCTAATGCACGAATTTGTTTTGTCGCTTCAAACCCATCCATAATTGGCATCATCACATCCATAAATATGAAATCAAATGTATTTGAGTTTGATTTTTTCAAAATTTCAACTGCTTCTTTACCGTTCTTCGCTTCTGTAACAACGATACCTTCCTCTTCTAACATAAATTTGGCAATTTCCATATTCAATTGATTATCTTCAACTAATAATGCTTTGCATCCAAAGAAATCATATTTCAATTGTTTTTCTGTCAAATTTACATCCTTTAGTTCCGAATGATCCAATTGTAAAGGAATCGTCATCGTAAATTTAGTTCCAACATTTTCTTTACTTTCTAATTTAATATTGCCATTCATTTTATCAATGATTTCCTTAACAATAGCGAGTCCTAAACCTGATCCAGAAAATCCAGTGGAGGTTTGTTTATTTTCTTGTGTATATGGTTCAAATGCATGCTTTTGGAATTCTTCACTCATTCCCAAACCATTATCTTCACAAACAAATTCATATGTTGCATAATCATCATCGCTATATAATTCATTGCAATAAAGATTTACATATCCACCTTTTTTATTATATTTAATTGCATTAGAGGCTAAGTTCATTAATACACGATTCAAATAAGTAGAACTACCAATCACTTTTCTATGAATTAAATGAGATGCTTCTTTTCCACCACGAATATCAATTCCATATTCACTTGCACTTGCTTCCACTGCCGCAACTATTTTCAATAAGATTTCGCACAAATCAAATGGTTTATTGTCTAGTTGAATCGTTCCAGTTTCAACTTTACTAATATCTAAAACATTATTCACAAGATCCAACAAATAATCTGCTGAATGCAATATCTTTTCTTCACATTCTTTTTGTTTAACAGGATCATCTTTATAACGGTCATATATTGATAACATGCCAATGATTCCGTTTAATGGAGTACGAATATCATGTGACATTCTTTTCAAGAAATCAGTTTTTGAACTACTAGCTTTCTTTGCTTGTATTGCAGATAAACGTAACTTTTCTTGTAACTCAATTTCACGTTGTTTTTCATCCGTAAAATCACGTGCAACATACACTACATCTTGTACGTCACCATGTTCATTTCTAGTATTTACAATAATTCGAGCTTGAAACCATCTACCTTGAGGATTCTTGTATTCAATCACAATTGTATTTTTATTTTGTAATCGAGAAGCCAAAGTATCAAAGTTCAAAAAAGAACGCATTGATTCTTGTTCATCTTCAGATATAAACGCTTTAATAATATTCTCTTTCACATCATCAAAGTTACCAGTTACACCAGCTACTTTTCCCATCAATGGAACACTATTTAATACTTTGTACTCATGTGTTATTAAGTTTACTAGAAAAATTGTTGTATAAATCGTAGATAAAGAAGAAATCACTTCTAAATGTTGCTTTTCTTTTACCAATGTATCTTCCAATAATTTTTGTTGATAGATTTGTTGACGCACAATATCATCTACATCATAATGATATCCTCTTAAAATGTATCCATTTTCCAATTTTAATGCAGTTCCACCACAACGAACATATCTTTCACCAAGTGTAGGATGGTTCCATAAATATGTATTTTCATATTTATTCCCATTTTTCATAGCTTCTATTGATTCTAAAACAGAAGGCATTGCTTCTGGAACAATATTATCAAACCAAGCATTATAGATATCTTCTGGTGTACATTCTTTATCCTTCAAATCAATCAGCTCGAGCATTCTTTCATCAGCAATCATTGTAGGTTTTTCACCATCTATCAGTTTAATTTGCCAAGTCCCCATATTAGAAGCAGAAATAATACTTTGCATTTCTTCTAATTTACGATAACTTTGTTTTAATTGTTTTTCTCTTTTCTCTTTCACATCAACAAAATTTGTAATATTTGTTAGTGTACCTTGATAAAAAACCTTATTTCCAACTTTAACTAAGCTAGTCGCATCACTCACCCATAAATAACCATTTTTCCCACGTAAACGATATATCGCATCTGATATTTTTTTTGTACCATAATTATTTTCTATTTTAAGTACAAAATCTTCAATAATTTCTCTATCATCAGGATGTAGCATTTCTATAAAACGATTATGAAATTTAGTTTGTATTTCTCCTCTTGTCCAACCTAGTAATTCAAGAAAACGATCACTAACAAAAATAAAAGGAAAGCCTTCTTCTATAGAGCACTGATGATACGCTCCAGGCATATGATTTAAAGTGATTTTTGATAATGTATTTTTTTGTTCTAATTCCGTCTGACGTTCAACGAATTCTGTCATATCATTACAGATGCTCAATATCGCTAACCGACCATCTTCTGTACGGAAAACTTTTCCACGATCTATCGTCCAAAACCAACTACCATCTTTTCTAGGCATACGATACATTGTTTTATAAGTCATTCCATCATAAAAATGGCCACCATTTAAATCCAAGATTACTTGTGACATATCATCTGGATGAATTGTATTACTAACAAATCCATGAATTCCTAGCACCAATTCTTCAACACTATCATACCCCATCATATTCGCAATCTTTGCGTTTGCGTAATAAATAGGAAACCCATCTTCGCAATATCCACCTATTGTTCCAACATTTTGATCATCAGATAATTCTTGAATCAGTGTTTTCTTTTCATCTGTTAAATCGCTAAACATAAACAC
>CAVHRL010000043.1:0-16616 GCA_963638375.1 Lachnospiraceae bacterium | reverse complement strand
TTAGAAGAAAAAGATTTTGAGAAAATCAGTTTAGTTTTGAAAATGATGGTTGATTATTATAAAAAATCAACCGAAAGAGAAGAATATATTAAAGTTTTAGAAGACTATATTTTGTATGATGAAAATGAATTAACAGTTACAAGTAGTCACTTTTTAAAATATTAACATGATTCCAATAATGTGAAATTGGATTCATGTTTTTTTATGAAAGCTATTCATAATATCATCCATCATTTAAAGTTTAGGAATTGTAAACAAAAAGTTATGTAAAAAGTATTGCGTGTTTTTGAAAAATATATATAATGTTTTTTGTGTTTTATAAAAAGTGATTTTAAGTTTAGTAATGCTAAACAAGGAGGGCGAATGATAGACATAGGACATCGAATACGACAGTTACGTGTAAAGAATAGTTTGACGTTAGAAGAATTGGCTTCTAGAACAGAACTAACAAAAGGGTTTCTTTCACAGTTGGAAAACAATTTAACTTCACCATCCTTGCAGACATTAGAAGATATTTCTGAAGCATTAGGAACAACATTATCTAGATTCTTTGCGGTGGAAAACGAAGAACAAATTGTATTTACATCAGATGATGCATTTGTGGATGAACAAGAAGAATCAACAATTCATTGGATCATTCCAAATGCACAAAAGAATGAAATGGAACCTATCATCATTGAGTTAGAAGCTGGTGGTGAAAGTAAAGTGATAGAACCTCATGAAGGAGAAGAATTTGGATATGTATTACGTGGAAGAGTATTACTTGTTCGAGATTCTAACAAAGATGGTGATCTATTACGAAAAGGGGATTCTTTCTACATTCGTGGAGAGGAAACGCATTATTTAAAAAATGATACGGATAAGAAGACGGTGGTACTTTGGGTGAGTACACCTCCAGAGTTTTAATGGGAAGAGGAGATAGAAATGGCTAAAAAATTAATTGAAATCAAAAACATTGTGAAACGCTTTGATAATCAAGTTGTATTAAAGGGAATCAATCTTGATATCAATGAAAATGAGTTTGTAACTTTATTAGGACCTTCTGGTTGTGGTAAAACAACATTATTAAGAATCATTGCTGGATTTTTGGAACCTGATGAAGGGCAAGTTCTTTTAGATGGAGAAGATATCGCAACAGTTCCTGCATATAAGAGAGACGTTAATACAGTTTTTCAGCACTATGCATTATTTCCTCATCTTGATGTTTATGACAATATTGCTTTTGGTTTAACAATTAAGAAACAACCTAAAGATATCATTCATCAAAAAGTTATGAGAATGATTTCTTTAGTTGGTCTAGAAGGATTTGAACATCGAGATATTAACGCAATGAGTGGTGGTCAACAACAACGTGTAGCGATTGCTAGAGCGCTAGTTAATGAACCACAAGTGCTTTTGTTGGATGAATCATTAAGTGCATTAGATAAGAATCTAAGAAAAGAAATGCAATTAGAATTAAAAGAAATTCAAAGAGAAGTTGGAATTACATTTATTTTTGTTACACATGATCAAGAAGAAGCATTAACAATGAGTGATAAGATCGTTATTATGCGTGATGGAATCATTGAACAAATTGGTTCTCCTACAGAAGTTTATAACACACCTATCAATGAATACTGTGCGAAGTTTATTGGTGATTCTAATATCATTGATGGAAATATGAAAAAGGATCGTTTGGTTTCTTTTGATGGTGCAGATTATGTATGTGAAGATTATGGATTTAGTGAAAATGAATCTGTTGATATTGTGATTCGTCCTGAAGATATTGATATCGTACCTAGAAATAGAGGTCTTTTAAATGGTGAAGTTAAGTCTGTTCTATTTAAAGGCGTACATTACGAAATCATTGTTGAAACTTCCTCTGGTACATCTAAAACAGTTACGATGCATGTTACGGGTGAACATGATGTAGTCAATGAAGAAGCTCATGAAAAACTATCTGCGTCTTCATTCTATATGGATGTAGAAGATGTTGCGAATATAACAGATGAAGAAATCATTGCGCGTGCAAACGCACAAGCTTGGAATGATGAAGATGAATTTGTTTCGATTCCTAACGTAATCTATGATTTGAAGGAAGAAGAAGGAAGTTATGAGTGTACATTTGAAACAGCTGCTGGTACAAAAATTAAAATCATGATCTTTGTTGTAAAACCTGTATCTGTTGAAGATACTGAAAATGAAGAATCTATCCAGGCATTTAATTTCACAAAGTCTGTAGATGAAATCAAAGAATCTGTTGCGTTAGATACAGATTTGATTCGTTGGGCAGATGCATATGCTTGGTCAACAGAAGATGATTCTAGAGTTGAAATTTGGGATGTGAAATATGATTTTGATGATGAGAATATAGTAGAAGGTGATTACCCAATTACATTCTCTACACAAGGTAGAGAATTAAAACTAGAAACAACAGATCATCACGAAGTTGGTGAAAGAGTTGGACTTGAATGGAACCCTGAAGACATTCATGTCATGAGAAAGATGAACTAAGATGAAATCATTTTCTAAATTAGTGTATCCATACATTATATGGATGATTGGATTAATTATTATTCCAATGTTGATGATTGTTTTGTATGCATTTACTGTACAGGGAAATAGTGTGCTTACATTAACATTCACATTTGATAACTTTTTAAGATTCTTCTCTGATTCTATATTTCCTAGTGTTTTATGGAAATCATTGAAGATGGCATTTGTTACGACAATTATTTGTATCTTGATTGGTTATCCAACTGCTTACTTCATGGCAAAACAAAGTCCTAAATCCCAATCATTGACGGTGTTACTTGTAACATTACCAATGTGGATCAATATGTTAGTAAGAACATATGCATGGAAGGGTATTTTAGGAAGACTTGGCGTATCAAGTGAAATAAGGGTTTATATTGGTATGGTGTATAACTTCTTACCATTTATGATTCTTCAAATTTATACAGCTCTATCTAAAATTGATACATCATTGATTACTGCAGCACATGATCTAGGTGCGGATGAAAAACAAACATTCTTACGTGTAACTTTACCATTATCTTTAAGTGGTGTTGTTTCTGGTATTACGCTTGTATTCTTGCCGGCTGTATCTTCATTCTTTATTCCTAAGTTGTTAGGTGGTGGCCAATATGTCTTGATTGGTAACTTGATTGAAGATTATTTCGTATCTACAGGGGACTGGAATTTTGGTTCTGCGATTAGTTTGATCATGGCAGCTATCATTTTAGTTTCTATGTATATCACTAGAAAACTAGATAAGGAACCAAAGGAGGACTAATATGAAAAAGAAATCAAATATTTTTTCTAAGATTTATCTTGGAATTATTCTAGCTTTCTTTTATCTTCCAATTATTTATGTTGTCTTCTTTTCCTTTAACCGTTCTAAGTCATTGACAAAGTTTACTGGTTTTTCTACAAGGTGGTATGAAGCAATGTTCCACAATCGTTCTATCATGGAGGCTATTTGGTATACAGTAATCATTGCGGTATTAGCGACTGTGATTTCTACATTTGTAGGAACAATTACAGCGATTGGTCTATCAAAGTCTAAAAAGGTTGTGAGAGAACTTGTTACACAAGTTAACAATCTACCAATGTTGAATCCAGAAATTGTTACAGCGATTGGATTTATGTTGTTGTTTTCTTCTTTAAGAATTCAAACAGGTTTTATGACGATGTTATTAGCACATATTGCTTTCTGCATTCCATATGTCATTCTTTCTGTTATGCCTAGATTACGTAGATTGGATCCAAATATCGCAGAAGCTGCAATGGATTTAGGTTGTACACCACTACAAGCAATGTTTAAAGTGATCATTCCACAAATCAAAGGTGGTATCGTTGCGGGTGCGTTAGTTGCGTTTTCAATGTCATTTGATGACTTCGTCATTTCTTTATTTACAACAGGACCTGGTGTATCTAATATCTCAATTTATGTTTATTCGAATGTAAAGCGTGTTAATCCAACAATCAATGCGTTAAGTGCAATTATTGTATATGTTATTACTGCGGTATTAATTATTGTGAATGTTGTTCCTGTGATTCGTGAAAGGAGAAAGAAAAAGAATGTTGTTGAAGAAAATATCTAAGATTCTTTTGGCTAGTTCTGTTGGATTTGTGTTGACTGGTTGTGGTGATTCCTATACTGAAGTTGAACAAGTTATGGATGCGAAAGAACAGTTTGGATGTAATGTATTAAATGTTTATAATGCGGGTGAATATATTGGAGAAGATGTTATTTCTAATTTTGAAACAATGTATAATGCACGTGTGAATTATGATACATTTGAATCAAATGAAATCATGTATACAAAGTTATTGGGTGGTTCATCTTATGATGTTATTGTTCCTAGTGACTATATGATAGAAAGAATGATATCTGAAGATATGTTACAACCATTGAATCAATCACAGATAACAAATGCATCTGACTTAAATCCTGATGTAGTAGAAATGAGAAATTCATTTGATCCTGATGGAATCTATTCTGTTCCTTATTTCTGGGGAACAGTAGGACTTGTTTATAATAAACAAATCGTTGATGAAGAAACAATTAAAAAAGAAGGTTGGGAAATCTTAAGAGATACAAACTATAAGGGTAATATTTATTTCTATGATTCACAACGTGATGGATTTATGATTGCTTTCAAAGCATTGGGTTATTCTATGAATACAGATAATGAAGATGAGATTCAAGAAGCATATCAATGGTTAAGAGATATGAATAATACGATGGAACCATCTTATGTAACAGATGAAGTAATTGATGGTATGGTTAACTATGAAAAGGCAATCTCTGTTATGTATTCAGGTGATGCTGCATATGTTCTAAGTGAAAATATGGATATGGCATGGATTGAACCAGATCAAGGAACAAATAAATGGGTCGACGCAATGGTCATTCCTAAGAATGCTTCTTGTTCAGGACTCGCAAATGAATTTATTAACTATATGATTAGTTATGATACACAATTAGCGAATTCAGAATATGTAGGATATACACCTGTTAGAAAAGATGTAGAAGAATATTTATCTGGACCTGATGGTGATTATTTTGAGATTAGTGCTTATTCTCCAAGATCTGATGGTGCGAATGATGAAACGTTCCATTATAATGAAAAACTCACAAAACAATTAAGTGATCTTTGGAATAAAGTGAAGATTCAGTGATGAAGGGGTAGAAATATCCCTTTTTTGTGTTGTAAGATGGAAAACGAGGGATATAAGTTATGAGTCGTCAATACCATTTAGATATGACACAAGGAAACTTGTGGAAGAATATATTTTTGTTTTCTATACCATTAATGTTAATGAATTGTTTACAGATGATTTTTAATGCAGCTGATACAATCGTAGTAGGAAAGTTTTCTGGAGAAATTGCGTTAGCAGCAGTTGGTGCTACGAGTAGTGTTATTTTTTTGTTGATTTCATTGTTTAATGGACTTTCTGTTGGAACAAACATTGTTGTTTCGAAGTATATTGGAGCGAAAGATGATAGAAAGACTGCATTATCTACGCATACATCGATTTATCTTTCAATCATATTTGGTTTGTTATTAACAGTTATAGGAATCGTATTTGCGAAACCATTATTGATATTTATGAATACGCCTGAGAATTTGTTGTATTTTAGTATTCAATACATGCGAATTTATTTTTCTGGAATTTTATTTACACTTGTTTATGACTTTGCGACTGCGATCTTAAGATCTGCAGGAGATACAAAGCGACCACTTTATTATTTAGCGATTGCTGGTGTATTAAATGTTGTATTGAATTTGTTGTTTGTTATTGTATTTCATATGGGTGTAAGTGGTGTAGCGATAGCCACTGTAATATCACAATGTGTATCCGCAATTCTAACAATTTATACATTGATGCATGAAACAAACGCAATTCAATTGAAAATTAAAGAAATCAAATTAAATACAAGTATCGCAAAAGAAATCTTAAAAATTGGTGTTCCTGCAGGAATACAAGGTCTTGTGTTTTCTTTTAGTAATGTAGTCGTACAATCAAGTTTAAATTCCTTTCATGACAGTAATTTGATTGCAGGGAATAGTGCGGCATTAAATCTAGAAAACTTTGTATATATTGGAATAGATTCTTTTAATAAGGCAACTTCAACATTTACTGCAGCTAACGTTGGATCCTCCAATATCAAACAAATTAAAAAGATATTATGGACTACAATGTTATTAGATGTTGGTTCTGGATTTCTGATTAGTTTAATTTTATATTTGAATGGAAATCTATTCTTAAGCATGTATACAAATTCTAATGATGTTATATTCTATGGAATGTATCGATTAGCTTTTGTAACATTGTTATTACCAATTCAAGGAATTGGAGATTCATTCATTGCTTCTTCTAGAGGAATGGGATATTCAACAATACCAACCTTTGTAATGCTAGCGGGAATCTGTGGAGTTAGATTAATATGGCTTTTAACAGTATTTACAAGTGTTCATTCTTTAGCTTCTTTATATCTTTGTTTTCCAATCAGTTGGACGGTTACAGGGATTGTGGAAGGAATTATTTGGTTTCAATGTTATAAACATTTTAAACAGAATCAAATATAGCCTCTCATTTCGAGAGGCTTTTTGTGTTTTTTGATATATTGATAAATAAGAAAAAACTCGCATTTCTGCGAGTTTCACACTCTAAGTGGTGGGGACGATGGGACTTGAACCCACACGGTGTTGCCACCACCGGATTTTAAGTCCGATGCGTCTGCCGATTCCGCCACATCCCCATATATTCTTGGTGTGGAGGTGCCTGCCGGGGTCGAACCGGCGCTCGCAGAGTTGCAGTCTGCTGCCTTACCACTTGGCTAAGGCACCACACGTTGAGTGCTTTATTATTCTATAAAAAAATTTATACAATTGCAAGAAAAAATTTTATTTTTTTACAAAAACTTATTAGATTTTTTTGTGAAATTCTGTTAAGAAAAAAGTACAATAATATATATAGAGGTTTTAAACATGATTGATAAGATTACACTAGCAGAACTACAACGTATCATTGAAGACAGTGAAGCGGCTGAATTACATGATTATATTGAAGAAGTAAACGAAATTGATATTGCGGTTTTATTAGAAGATTTAGATGATAGAGAGTTGTGGAAGCTTTGTCAATTGTTAACGGATGAAGATCTAGCTAAGGTGATGGAACAATCAAGCGATGAACAAAGAGTTAGAATTGCAGGTACTGTTCCAAATGATGAATTGATTGAAATCTTTGGATATATGCAAAAAGATGATATTGCCGATATCATTGGTGATATGAAGATTGTTCAAAGAAAAGCTTTGATCAATCAAATGATGGAAGATGATCGTAAGATTATTCGTACGTTGTTAAAATATCCTGAAGATTCTGCCGGTGGTATCATGACGACTGCTTATATTGCCTTAGATGAAAATTTGACAGTAACACAAGGTATGGAACGTATTCGTCAGATTGCGAATAAATCTGAGGTCTTAGAAACCGTGTATATTGTAAATCATTCTCAAGAGTTAGTTGGTGTAGCGAATCTTCGTTTGTTTTTGACAGCGAAAAAAGATACGTTATTAAAAGACATGATGAACGCAAATCCAATTTATGTTCATCCTGAAGACGATCAAGAATATGCTGCTAAATTAGTTAGTAAATATGATTTAAATGCAATTCCAGTTGTAAATAATAGAGGTTCTATTTTAGGTATCATTACAGTAGATGATATTATTGATGTTATCGTTGAAGAATATAATGAAGATATCTTGGAATTAGGTGGTGTATCTTCAGAAGAAAATCTAAATACAACATTAAGAGAATCAATTCGTTTAAGATTACCTTGGCTATTGATTAATTTGATGACTGCGTTTATCGCGAGTTTAACTGTTAAAGCGTTTGAAGAAACAATTGCACAAGTTGTAGCTTTATCAGCGACTATGACAATCGTTACTGGAATGGGTGGTAATGCAGGATCACAAACACAATCGATTTTAGTTCGACAGTTATCTCAAGATAACGTTTCTTTAAAGAAATACTATAAATCTTTTTTGAAAGAAATCGTTTTAGGAATTATCAATGGAGGCATCAACGGAATCATTACAGGTGTCGTTGTTGGATTTATTTATCAAAATATGTATTTAGGTATCATTATTTTGATTGCGATGATTGGAAATATGGTTGTTGCAGGAATCTTTGGTTTCTTAGTACCTGTTGTGTTGAAAAGGTTGGGTGCTGATCCAGCAGTTGCTTCTTCAATCTTTATTACAACAGCGACTGATGTATTAGGATTCTTTATCTTTTTAGAATTAGCGAAGTTATTTTTACCGTTATTAGTATAAAAGCGAATCGTTTGATTCGCTTTTTAAAGTGATAATATTTTTCGAATTGTTTCGTTATCGTACATATAGAATTTTAAAGTGTCAACAGAATTAATTTCTTTATCTATTTGTGAGAAATAAGAAACAATTTTATGCATTTCTTGTGAATACTGTGGATTGACTTGTACATCTTGATGATGCGCTAACGCATCAAAATACATAAAAATTAAAGTCCACATGATTTCAAAACAACTATCTTCAATCCAAAAATCGCTATTTTGAAATGGTGGAAGATATTGATGTAACAATTTCTGTATGATTTGAAGACCATCTTGAGAACTTAACCAAATATCCGTATAAGAATAATCAAAGTCTTTCATGAATTCTTCGTTGAAATAATCATACGCATCTCCATGGATGATTTGTAATGGGATATCTTGTGGGAATTGTGGGTATAGGAATCTTTGGAACATCGCAATAACTTCCTCGGAATTTTCTACAACTGTTATTTCTTTGACGTTTGGATTTAACATGGCCATGTAAATGAAATATCCGATTCCTAAACCGAAAGTTAATACTTTTCCGTGTGCTTTAGAAGCAGGGATATTGTTTGTGCTTGCTTCGCTAGGCGCATCAATCATCCAATCTTGATCATCTTGGAAAAGATAGATTGCTTCAAAATTACTGTCCATTGCACGTAATTTCATCCAATCGTTCAACTCTCTATTTGGATCTTTCTGGATTGCATCAACATTGAATAATTCCCTACCTGCAATCTTATTTTTTTCGTAAGAAAAATGAGTATCTTTGATTAAATCTAAAGATATATTTTTGTGATATGGACTTTGTTCCCATTCTTTTTTAGATAAGAAAAGGGAAGGCCATTTTTCTTCATCACATTGGAATTCAGCAAATCCTGCTTCACATAGTTCTTTTTGAATGTTTCTTTCTTCTGCTTTTGTGACATGAAGACCTACAAATTCATTTTTATTGTCGTTGTATATGTTATATCTACAACGATCTAAGAAGTTTTCTATTTCGTTTGTTAATTTTATTTTCATGCAAATATCCTAACATAAAAAATGACAGGATGTTATCCTGTCATTCATGATATAAGGCTACAATTGGATCTAAGTTGGCTGCTTTATAACTTGGAAGCATTCCAAATACGATTCCAATGACCATTGAAAAGAGTACTGATAATATAGAAGCAGGAATACTAATAGACACTGGTGTTCCATTAACGATGGATATTAGTTTTGCGAGTCCAATGCCACTAATGACACCAACAATGCCACCAATTGAGGTTAATACCACGGCTTCTGTTAGAAACTGCAACATGATTGTTTTCTTCTTAGCACCAATGGCTTTTTTGAGACCGATTTCTCCAGTTCTTTCTGTAACAGTAACCAACATGATATTCATAACGCCAATTCCTCCGACTAGAAGGGATATTGCCGCAATCCAAATCAACATTGCGTTTGTGGATTGAGATAAAGATTGAATATCTTTTGCTTGTTTTAATAAATCCTGTGCTTTGTATTGAATGGATGAATTAGAAATCGTTGTATTTAAAATGTTGGCTGCTTCTGTTCCTACAGAGGTCATATGTGATGTTTCATCTACTTTTAATAATACACTTTGTGGCTCATCATATTGATAAAATATTGGCCATGTTTCTGTTGGAACATAGATTTTAGAACCGCTGTTTTGATTATATGTATAATAATCATCAATGGTATCCATTGTGGCACTGAATTGTTCTTTATCTGTGCAGATTCCAACGATTGTGAATGGTGTAGATGATATTTCGATTGTTTTACCGATTGGATCTTCATCGGGAAATAAGAGCTGTGCACTTGTTTCATCTAATACAGCAACTTGTGTATAGTTTTGGTTATCTACATCTGTGATGCCTCTTCCTTCTTTGATTGTTAATCCAGCACAAGAGAAATAGTTTTGTTCTACACCTACAATATATCCACCATCTAAAGTCGTATTATTACGATAAATCATTTGATAGTTTTGACGAGAGCGATAAAGCGTTACATTTTCAACGTGTTCAATGTTTTTTAAAGAATCTAAAGTATCTGATGATACTGTTGTTAAACCATTCGGTATTCCTGAATCAAAAGAATACTCCCATTCATCTTGGTATAACATGACTTTAACACTGTTATCACCGGAACCAATCAAATTCTTTTCGATTTGATCATTTGTACCTTGAATCGTAGAAACAATAGCGATAATAGAAGCAATTCCAATAATGATTCCTAGCATTGTTAAAAAGGAACGCATTTTATGTCCGAAGATACCTCGGAAGGATAAACGAATATTTTCAATCATATGCTTCCTCCATATTTTTTGTCTTTGTTCCTTCTTTTGCGTTTTTACTATACGCAAAGGCAATGTAATCTGTTTCATTGAGGCCATCTGTGATTTCAACAGTATCTCCCCAAACGATTGTCTTAACAGTTACGTATTGTTTGACAAGTTTTCCATCTTCATCTTTCATCACATAATATTTCTTTCCATCTTGTTTTACATATGCTTTGGATAACCAAATGGAATCTGTATCTGTGTTGGTATCGTTAAAAGTAATTTCTAAATAATCACCATTTGTTAAAGAAGAACTATCTTCAACATATGCTTCAAATGAATAATAACTAACATTCGGATTGCCACTGCCATTGTAATAATAATTATTTGTTGGAATCGTATCGATACTAGAAATCGTAGCGGTACATGTTGTTCCGTTTGTCCAACTATATGCAGATATTTCATCACCAGATTTAATTGTATCTAATAATAGTTCGCTAATTGTTCCTTCAATATATGCACCATTTCCACTAGATACTTCAATGAACGCACCACCATCCGTTGGAGGATTATTTAAATCACCAACAGTTCGAACAACACCATTTCGTTTAGCGCGAACAACACCATCTGTTAATAAATCTTTGTTTTCTTGTAAAGATAATTGTGCTTTTCTTAAATCTAAATCTAAAGTCTTTAATTCCTGCTTTTTATCGCGAATTGCTTTTGCGAGTTCTGCTTCAGAATAACCACTTTCATCTGTAGATGTATCATCTTCTTCTACAACTTCTTCTTGTATTTCTTCGTATTTTTGTTCTTCTTTTGTATGTGTTACAAGAGAATACGTATCTCCATCATTTTCGACAAGTTGTGCGAATTTACTACATTTTATACTCCAAGAAGAATCAATTTCATATTCACTTTCATCATTGATTGAATATAAATTGAATTCAAAATAAGAATTAGAATCAATGTTATCTTTAAATATCTTTCCATAGATAACACCTGCATCTACATTCTCTATAGATGATTCATCTGTAAGATTAAAAATATACGGTTTATCTTTAGAACCAATAAGAATAGGATCTTTTGAAACGTCATATGCTTGAACATCTTTTTTGTTGTATTCATTCTTAGATGCATTCGCAAATGTATATTCAATCCAATAAGATTTTGTGTTTTCAGTAGGATTTTCGTACCAAGTTGGATCTTCTTCATTTGGACCTTGTTCTGGTGTTTCTTCATCACTGTAATATACCTTATGATCCGTATAATAGTTTTCGGCTTGTTCTAAACTAACGATATATGGATAATATCCATTTTCATCTTTATCAGGGATAGAAGGTACAGGAAGAGGGTTTGGGGTAGGAGTTGGTGTTGGATCTGGAGTAGGGGTAGGCTCAGGAACTGGCGTTGTATTTAGTAACTTTTTGAGTTGGTGTTCAGCTAATGTAATACTGTTTTGGGCTTTTTCAACTTCTAGTTGACTAGAATCAACAGCAGCTTGTAATGTTGTAAGATCATATGCAATCAAAGCATCTCCAGCATTTACGTTTTGACCTTGTTGAACATAAACTTTTGTAATCGTTTTACTAGCATCATAATAAATAGATTGTGTATCAGAATTGGATACGATACCAGTCGTGGTGTTAGAGTCGCCCCAATATCCTGTGTTTAATGAAGCAACTGAATTGACTTCGATCGTTGTGGAATTGTCAGAGTAGATTTTAATTCCAATGACAGAGGCAATTGCGACAGTACTAATAGAGGTAATCAAAATGACTTTTTTTGTTTTTGGTTTCATTTGGAACCTCCTTTTTTATTTTCTATAATTTCACCATCTACGATATGTAAAACTTTTTTTGCGTGATTCGCTACATTAGCGTCATGGGTGATCATGATAATCGTTACACCTTCATCGTTCAAGGATTGAAATAGTTCCATGACTTGTTTCCCGCTTGCTTGATCCAATGCACCTGTTGGTTCATCCGCAAGTAACATCTTTGGATGATTAATTAGTGCTCTAGCAATCGCAACTCTTTGTTTTTGACCGCCAGATAATTGTTTAGGCCTAAATTTCACACGTTCTTTTAAACCGACTTTTTCTAAAGCTTCAAAAGCACGTTGGTTTCTTTCTTCTTTTTTTACACCTGCATAGATAAGTGGAAGGGCAACGTTTTCTTGGGCTGATTCAGAAGGTAATAAGTTAAAGCTTTGGAATACAAATCCAATTTTATTGAGTCTTAAATCACTGAGTTCGTTCTCATTCATTTGGGATACATCTTCACCATCAAAGAAATAAGAACCTTCACTCATTCTATCTAAGCAACCAATAATATTCATTAAAGTTGTTTTACCAGAACCACTTGGTCCCATGATTGCGACATAATCACCTTCATCGACAGATAAGGAAACATCCTTTAAGACTGGAACGACCATTTGATCTTCGTTGTAATCTTTAAATATATTTTTTAATTCAAGAAGCATATTATTCTCCAATCATTCAATTTCACTTGTTGTTTTCATACCTTCTTGATATGTATCATCAGCCCAAGCAACATAATCATCTTTACTTAGACCAGATTTGATTTCAATTGTATATGTGCTTTCATCTGTATCACCAAGTTCAACATTTCTTTTCTTGAGTTTATTATTTTCAGAAACCCATACAAATGCATTTCCTGATTCATCATAAGAAACAAAGCTAGTATCTAACCAAATTCCGTCTTTTACAGCGCTTTGTCCATTATCTAATTCAATATAAACGTGTTGTCCTAACATGAGTCCGTCACTGCTGTTTAATGTGACATAGAAAGGGTACTTTGATGCAGATTCACTAGAATCACTTGCGTAGTAAGTGTTGGAACTTGTTTGTGGTTCTGTTTCTACTTTTGTGACTGTGCCTTGCCATATGTTATTTTCGTTGATACGGCTTCTAACGATGACAGAACTTCCTTCAGAAATTGTTCCCATTTCTGTTAGTGTACCTTTGACTCTGTATTCGCCTGTTTGTGTAATGGAAATCAAAGGTTTTGTGTTTCCGTTACTATCGGTTCCACCTTCACGATTAACTTCTTTTACGATTCCGTCAATCGTAGCAGTAATAGTGGAATTATCGATTTGTTTTTGAAGCTGCTCGATTTCGGTTTGTGTTGCCTTGATGTTATTTTGTGATTGTCTGATAGCGTAGTTTGCTTCGTTGATCTGAGCTTGTATTTCTACTTTATCGCCACCGTTGTTGATTTGTGCATTATAATCCGCAATTTCGTTATTTTTTGCGGCAATTTCATTGTTTTCTGATTCAATATCTAATTGCTTTTTTTGAATGGAATTAGAGGCTTCTGTCGTATCATAAGAAAATAATTTATCTCCTTTATGTACTTCTTGCCCTGCTTCAACATATACGTCAGACAAAGTTTTAGAAGAATCTAAGTTGATATCTAATGTATCTTGTGATTCTACAACACCTGAATAACGATTTTGTGTATAAGAAGAACCGGTTAAACTGGAAACTTTTTGGACATAGATCGTAGAATCATCAGTAGTTGTTGAATTTGATTTTAATAAAAAATAAACACCAATAGATATGCAAATAATGCATAAAAATGAGATGAGAATGATTCTCTTTTTCTTATTCATAAAAAACCCTCGCTTTTCATTCATATTATCCTATATTTGATTTCGTTTTTGAATAATAGAGAATAAACTTAATAATTTTACAAATTGTTTAAATCGTTTTACAAATTGTTTCTGAAACTATGATAGAATGAATCGAATTTAGGAGGTAGTTTATGGTTATTGCGTTAATACTATTTGCGATAATGTATGTGTGTTTGCTGTTGTTACCAGATTATAGATATATTATAGCGTTAATTGCGGCTGGCATATTTGTTGTGATTGGTATATTACCAGTCGATAAAGTGTTTGGAGCTGTTGATTGGAATATCATTTTGATGTTGACGGGAACAATGATCGTAGTAGAACTTTTTATTGAAAGTAATATGCCAATGCTGATGGCTGAAAAACTATTGCAGATCGTTCCAAATGTAAAGTGGGCCGTTGTTGCCTTATCTTTGTTTTCAGGAGTAGTCAGTGCATTTGTTGATAATGTTGCGACTGTATTGATGGTTGCACCTATTGGATTAGAAGTTTGTAAAAAATTAAATACAAATCCTGTTCCAGTGATTATTTCGATTGCGGTTTCATCGAACTTACAAGGAGCAGCGACTTTAGTAGGGGATACAACAAGTATTCTATTAGGTGCTGCTGCTAATATGAGTTTTAATGATTTCTTTGTGTTTTTAGGAAAACCATCTATTTGTTTATCGGTTGAAGTGGGTGCAATTCTAACGGTTCCTATTTTGTTGTATTTATTTAGAAAAGAGAGTGCACCAGTTCATGAAGATGTAACTGCGAAAGTGAAAGATTATGTTCCAACGGTTTTGTTGTTTGGTGTAATTATTGGATTGATATTTGCGAGCCAATTTGAAAATAAACCTGCTTTAACGAATGGAATCATTTGTATGGCATTTGGGATCGTTGGTTGTATTTATGAAATGATCAAAGAAAAGAGTAATGATGTTTGGAAACGAGCGTTCAAATCAATTGATTTTCAAACATTGTTATTATTAGCTGGATTATTTATAGTGATTGCGGGAATTACAGAAGCTGGTGTAATTGATGCCATTGCGGATATGTTTGTTAAGATTGGTGGAAATTCATTATTTGTAATGTATACGATGATTGTATTTGTTTCTGTAGTAGTTAGTGCGTTTGTAGACAACATTCCTTATGTAGCTACGATGTTACCAGTTGTAAAAGGAATTGCGTTAACAATGGGTGTAGAACCATATCTTCTATACTTTGGCTTATTGATTGGGGCAACTTTAGGTGGAAACCTAACACCAGTTGGAGCTTCAGCAAATATTGCGGGAATTGGTATTCTTCAAAAAGAAGGATATGAAGTTTCTACAAAAGATTTTATGAGAATTGGTATTCCGTTTACAATGACTGCAGTCATTTCTGGATATTTGGTAACTTGGTTGATTTGGGCATAACAAAGGCATATGGAGCAATTCTATGTGCTTTTTTTGAAAATGTGCTGGAAAAAGAGTTGAAATTTGTTATAATTAACAAGCGTTAACCAAACAAGAACAGAAAATAAAAAAAGTTAAAAAAACTGTTGCATTCTGATTCAAAGTTTGTTATATTAGTTGAGCACTGTTTAGTGCAATGCGCCGATAGCTCAACTGGATAGAGCATTTGACTACGAATCAAAAGGTTGCGAGTTCGACTCTTGTTCGGCGCACCATGTAAAACGGGATGTAGCACAGCTTGGTAGTGCACTTGATTTGGGATCAAGGGGTCACAGGTTCGAATCCTGCCATCCCGACCATATATTTGGCGAGGTAGCTCAGTTGGCTAGAGCGGTCGGTTCATACCCGGAAGATCGTGAGTTCGAGTCTCACCCTCGCTACCATATAGTTTTAGGGAAGCTCAAACTTTGGACCCTTAGCTCAGTTGGTCAGAGCCGTCGGCCCATAACCGACTGGTCGAAGGTTCGAGTCCTTCAGGGTCCACGTACATGGAGGAATACCCAAGTGGTTGAAGGGTCCGGTCTTGAAAACCGGTAGGTCGGGCAACCGGCGCCTGGGTTCGAATCCCAGTTCCTCCGCTTTCTTAAAACAACTTATCGCGAGGTAGAGCAGCCTGGTAGCTCGTCGGGCCCATAACCCGGAGGTCGTTGGTTCAAATCCTTCCCTCGCAACCAATGGTCCTGTAGCTCAGTCGGTAGAGCAAAGGACTGAAAATCCTTGTGTCGGCAGTTCGATTCTGCCTGGGACCACCATTGGAAAAAATCCATTTCCTTAATCGGAGATGGATTTTTTTGTCCCGAATTTACAATCTAAATGCAACAGAGTTCAAAAAAAAGAAAGTGACTCATAAAATCCAGTACAATGGTGTTTGCAAAGACAACACTGAAAGGAGATACTA
>CAVHRL010000042.1:0-16684 GCA_963638375.1 Lachnospiraceae bacterium | reverse complement strand
AACTTTTGAGGATTTTTCAAAAAACATGTGAATAGTATATAAAGGAGATAGTATTCATATGTATAAAGAATTTGAAAAATTAACATTCAGTGACAGTTTTATGTTTTCGGTGATATTAGATAATCCAAATAATCTAGATATCGCTAAAGAAATCATTGAGTTAGCACTCAAAAGAAAAGTAAAGAAATTAAGAATAAAAACAACAGAAAAGAAAATACAAAACAGATATAAAAGTAAATCATCGATCTTAGATGTATTACTAGAAGGTAGTGAAGAATACATTGATGTAGAAATGCAGATCGCATTTCAAAGAGAATTTCCATTAAGAACGAGAATGTATCATTCTAATATGGATGTAAAGATGATCAAAGAAGGAACAGACTATAAAGACTTCAAAGAAAGTATTGTCATCTTTATCTGCAAACAAGACTACTTTAAAATAGGACTGCCAAGATATACGTTTTCTAGTTATTGTGAAGAAAACAAAGAATTGAAATTAGAAGAGAAACGAACTACAATCTTCTTAAATCCAAAGAGTGAATGTAAAGAACCAAGATTAAAAGGATTTTTACAGTTCATAGATGATAATACAGTTACAGATGCATTTTCCAAAAGGATCAAAGAAACAGTGGAAAAGGCAAAAGAAGATGAAGAGGTGAAAAAGAGCTACATGTTGATGAGAGACTATGTAAGAGATCTATATGCCGAAGAGTTCAAAGAAGCTGAAAAGAAATCAAAAGAAGAAGGAAAAGTAGAAGTTGCGAAACAAATGTTATTAGAACATGAATCGATAGATAAAATTGTGAAATATACTGGTTTAACTAAAGAATCGATAACAAAATTGATGAAATATGAATAAAGAAATGGAGGCTTCTTAGGAAGCCTTTCAATGAATTTAGGAGACACTTATGGAAATGAATGAATTGTTTTATCAAAATCCTTATCAGAAAGAATTTGATACGAAAGTATTAACTTGTGAGAAATGTAAACAAGGATTTCTTATTACATTAGAAGATACGTTGTTTTATCCTGAGGGTGGTGGACAACCATGTGATTTAGGAACAATCAATGGAATTGAAGTAATCGATGTACAAAGAAAGAATGACATTATCTTTCATACATTGAAAGAAGAAATTGCAGTTGGTACAAATGTACATGGAATGATTGATTGGAGACGTAGATTTGATCATATGCAGAATCATACAGGGGAACATGTCGTTTCTGGTATCATACATAAACATTATGAGTATGAAAATGTTGGCTTTCATATGGGCGAAACAATTCAAATAGACATCAGTGGAAATTTATCTTGGGAACAATTGATGGACGTGGAACAAGAAGTTAATGAAGTGATTTATTCTAATATTCCCGTAGAAATTTCTTTTCCAACAGAAGCTGAATTAGAAACAATTCCATATCGTAGTAAAAAAGAGTTAGAAGGAAAAGTAAGAATCATCACCATTGGTAATGCAGATATTTGTGCATGTTGTGGAACACATGTAGCGTATACAGGTGAAATAGGTTTAGTTAAGATACTTTCTAGTGTTAAGCACAAAGATGGTGTTCGTATAGAACTTTTATGTGGGAATCGAGCTTTACAGTTCATTCGAAAAGAACATGAAGAAGTACAAAATATATCAAATTCTTTAAGTGCGAAAGTATTAGAAATTGATCATTCTGTAGAACATTTAAAACATATGAATGAACAGTTGTATTTGGAAAAGAAAAAGATATTAGATATGATTTTGAAACAAAAGATACAACAATTTGATTCTAATTTAGACTTTATTTGTGATTTTGTAGAATCATTTGATCGAACGTCTTTGATGAACTACGCGGATGGCTTGATCAAGGAAAAGAATATCAAAACAGTAGCTATTTGTAATCAACAAGATGAAGGGTATTCTTATGTTATTCTTTCACAAACCTTAAATCTTAGAGACTATGTAAAAGACTTGAATGAAGCTTTATGTGGCAGAGGTGGTGGAAAAGCAGAAGTGATACAAGGAAATTTCAAAGAATCCAAGGAAAATATAGAAAATACTCTTTTGAAAACGTTTGCAGAAGGTTAAAATAGATGTAGTTAAATATTAGGAGGAAAAAATGTTACATAAGAAACTAAAACCATTTCCAAAGGATTTTCTTTGGGGTGCATCTACTTCAGCTTACCAAGTTGAAGGTGCAAATCTAGAAGATGGAAAAGGACCATCTTGCCAAGACGTAAAAGAAGTTCCAGAGGGAACATCAGATTTAACAGTATGCGCTGACCAATATCATCATTATAAAGAAGATATTGCGTTGATGGCAGAAATGGGATTTAAAGTATATCGTTTTTCTATTTCTTGGTCTCGTATCATTCCTGAAGGAACAGGTGCAGTCAATCCAAAGGGTATTGAATACTACAATAATGTAATTAATGAATGTTTAAAATATAACATTGTTCCATTAGTTACAATGTTTCATTTCGATATGCCTGCTGCATTAGATAAGAGAGGTTCTTGGTCAAATCCAGATTCTGTAGATTGGTTCTTGAACTTCGCAAAAGTGATGTATGAAAACTTTGGTGACCGTGTTAAGTATTGGTTAACAATCAATGAACAAAATGTATTAACTTTGATGGGACCAGTCATTGGTACATTAACAATTCCAGAAGGATGTACAAATGTCTTAAAAGAAACATATCAACAAAATCATCATATGTTAGTAGCACAAGCTAAGGCAATGGCTCTTTGCCATGAAATGTTACCAGGTGCTAAAATTGGACCTGCACCAAATATTTCACTCGTATATCCTGCTTCTTGTAAACCAGAAGATATTTTAGCTTCCCAAAACTTCAACGCAATTCGTAACTGGTTGTATTTAGATATGAGTGTTTATGGAATCTATAACAACTTAGTTTGGAGTTATTTAGAAGAAAACGATGCGACACCTACATTCGCTCCAGGGGACGCTGAAGCTTTGAAGAATGGTCATCCAGACTTTATTGGTTTCAATTATTACAGTACTGCTACAGTTGAATATTCTGATGGCACTGGTACAGCTTCTACAGGCGATCAACAATCTAAGAATGAAACACCTGGTGTATTTAAGAGCTTCTCTAATCCAAATCTTCCAAGAACAGAATTTAACTGGGAAATTGATCCAGTTGGATTTAGAAATACATTAAGAGAAGTATATTCTAGATATCATTTACCTATTATCATTACAGAAAATGGTTTGGGTGCTTATGATACATTGACAGAAGATGGTAAAGTACATGATCAATATCGTATCAATTATTTAAGAACACATATTCAACAGATGCAGTTAGCTATTACAGATGGTGTTGAAATGATGGGATATTGTCCATGGTCTGCAATTGACTTGATTTCTACACATGAAGGTATGAAGAAGAGATATGGATTCATTTATGTTGATAGAGATGAATTTGATCTTGGTACATTAGATAGATATCGTAAAGATTCTTTCTATTGGTATAAGAAAGTTATTGCTTCAAATGGTGAAGATTTAGAAGATCTAAAATAAACGATGAAAGAAAGCATGTATTACAGGAGTGATATGTGCTTTTTTTTGTGATTGGAACAATATTTCGATATTTTTATCTTTATTACGTGTAAAATAGAAGTAATAAATGTTGAGGACAAAATATGAATAGTAAAGTTTTAAACTTTAAGTATGCATTGATTAATGCATTCTACTTTTTTCTAGTTTGTGGGACTGCTGGTTTCTCAAATAATTACTTGCAGTACAAAGGACTAGATACTTCTTTGATTGGAGTTTTATTGACATTGGTTTCTGTAATTGCGCTGATTGGTCAAACGACTATGGCGCCAATTGTAGATAAATCAAAGAAATGGAATGAAAAGAAATTCATTCTATTAACATTGATTATTGCGACAATTTGTTATGTGTTAATGATTGTAATACCAGGAGAGTCAATTTTAATGATGGTCATGGCTGTATTGGGATTTGCGTTTGCGTCAATCGGTATTCCATATTTAAATTCAATGGCTTTTATTTATGAAAAAGTTGGAATCAAGATTAACTATGGATTAGGAAGAGGTGTTGGTTCTGCTTCTTATGCGATTGCGGCGCTTATCATTGGGCAGTTGATCAAGGTTAAAGATGCTTCGATCTTACCAATTTGGTTGCTTGTTATGGCTGCACTTTGTTCAATAGTCGTAGCTTCTTTAAAAGTTCCTGAAGATCAAGATGAAAAAGAAGAAGTCAAAAAAGAAAACACAAATATGACGTATTCTGCTTTCTTTAAAAAATATTCAAATGTATTAGTTGTTGTACTTGCGATGATATTGTTATTCTTTACGCATATGTTAATCAACAACTACATGATTAATATTGTAGAAAATATTGGTGGCGATGCAGGAAGTCAAGGTACAGCTACTTTTATACAGGCGATGGTAGAATTACCTCCAATGTTTGGGTTTGCTTTCTTGTTGAAAAAGTTTAAAGTTGATTCTTTAATGATATTCTCAGCAATTTCCTGGGCAATTAAAGATATTTTGATTTTAGTTGCACCAAATATGACAATTTATTATTTCGCAATGATCTTTCAGATGTTCTCTTATGCAATCATTATTCCAGCTTCTGTATATTTCGCAGATGAATATATTGAAAGTGAAGATCGTAACCAAGGTCAAGCAATCATGGGTGCTGCAGGGACGATTGGTGGATTATTTGCCTCCTTTATTGGTGGCTTCCTATTAAGCGTATTGTCTGTTAGAACGACATTGTATGTTGGCATGGCAGTGGCAGTGCTTGGCGCAATCTTGATGGTTGTCGCAATCATGAATCTCAAAAAATCAAAATGATAGAAATAGTAAAAAGCTCCATAAGGAGCTTTTTACTATCTGAAACAGATTTAGGTTATTTCAATTCGGGTATGTATTTATATATCAAGTACCTTTTCTTGATGCTCCTCTAATAAAATATTCGTTTCAATAACAGATAGTTTTTGATTGATTGCGTATTGAATGAGAGTATCTCTGCTACTTTTTGCGTATAAGATACCTTCATTTGCGATTTCTAGTGCACGTCTTGTTTGTTCTGCGTCAAATTTTGCGGCGATACATAAACATAATATCTTATCTCTACTTGGTTTCTTTGTGCCATTTAGAATGTGATAACAATAGCTTCTTTCTATACCTGAATCTTGAACGAGTTTACTTTTATCAAAGTCTTTTGTTTGAGATGCATAGTATTCATAGAAAGTAGTTTCATTAATATTTTTGATATCTTTTAAATATTGATGCAATGTATCTTCATCTTGAATCGTACTGAGTACTTTTTCTAAATCTTTTGTTTTTCTTGTTTTCATGTAAAATTATTGTACATGAATGAACAAAAATTTAAAACGATCGGAATCATAGATGATCATAAGAAAATTATAAAAGATGAGAATGGGAAGATGTATTATTTGAAAGAGATAGAGAATTATAATCTTTCTGTTTTTGCGTGGCTAAAAGAACACACAAATGATCATATTCCTACAATATATTCTTATGAAGAAAAAGATGGGAAGTTAGAAGTCATTGAATCTTATATTGAAGGTGTTACTTTAGATCAAATTTTAAAACATGATATTTCTTTAACAGAAAGAAAAGATATTTTCAAACAAATCTTAGATGGTATTTCGTTTTTGCATCATGCCAATCCTCCAATTATTCATCGTGATATCAAATCAACAAATATTATGATTGACGAAGAAGGTGTTGTAAAAATCATTGATTATGATGCCGCTAAAATCTATCAAAAGAATCAACCAAGAGATACTGTTTTATTAGGAACAGAAGGTGTCGCTGCACCTGAACAATATGGATTTGGTTCTAGTGATACACGTACAGATATTTACGCATTAGGAATTTTGATTCGTACAATGTTCCCAGATGATTTACATCTATTAGAAGTTGCGGATGTTTGCACACAATTAAAACCATCTGAAAGATATCAAAGTATTGAAGAACTTGATGAAGCTATTCATCATTTGAACGCTAAAAGAAAACCAAAAATCAATATACCTGGTTTTCGTACAGGCAAGGTATGGCATATGTTAGTAGCTTTTATTTGTTATTTCTTCATTGCGTATATTTGTTTTACAAGCGAAGTGACAGTAGGAGATGTAGTTGTAACAAATCCTGTATTTACAATTATTTATCGATTGGATTTAGCTTTTATATTGATTTCTTGGATTGATATCTTTACAAGTTGGAGTGGAATCTATAGTCAATTTCCATGGATCAAAGATAAAAACATCATCAAAAGAATAATTGGATATGCGTTTGCGTGCATGTTGGTTTTAGTGATTGCTTCTATTATTCAAGGTGTTTGTGAGACATTCCTTCCATTGTCCTAATAGAACACCATTTCATTCTTCTCTTTATTTAAAATATAAAAACTATGAGAGGAAAAAACAATGAAAAAACAATTGTGTATTTTAGTATCTATTATGATGTTGGCAGGATGTTCTACAACAAGTTTAAAATCATCTAAAGAAGAATCATTACAAATTTCTACCCCTGAGTCTACACAAGAAACAGTTGAAATTGATGCAGATTATAAAGCTGCTATTGATTCTTACGTTGAATTTTATGAAAAGTATGCGGAATTTATGAAAACGTATGATTCTAGTAATGTATCAGCACTAACAGAATATACAGAATTATTAAAACAATTAAATGAAATGAATGAAAAATGGAAAGCTGTTGGTGAAAAAGAAATGTCGAAAGAAGAAATGGATTACTACATTGATGCCAATGCGAAGATACAAAAGCTTCTTTTAGAAGTGACGGAATGAGTTGTGTTCTAATAGAACACCAAAGTATTTTGTTTTCTATGTAAAGTATTGAAAAAGAGGTTAGTATATGGAAAAACAAAAACAAGCATTTGCGTTAGTATCACTTATTTTAGGAATCATTGGATTGATATTTTCCTTCATTCCAATCATTAACAATTTGTCTGCGATTTTAGGAATCGTAGCAGTGATCTTTGGAATCGTAGCGTTAGTTACCCATAATAAAAAAGGTTTGACCATTGCGGGTATCGTTACTGGTGTGTTATCAATTGGTATCACTTTAGCTCTTCAATCTGCTTGGTCAAATGCATTAGACAAGGCAACAAGTGAAATTGATAAAACTATGGATGATGCAACTGGTGAAAATACAGATGATTTATTAGGAACGGATGTAGATGTACAATTAGGGACGTTCCAGTGTGAAAGTGATGAATATGGATTTGTTACTTCTGCTTTGCCAGTAACAGTTACAAATCTAACAGGTGAATCTGCATCCTTTTCAATCACTGTTGAAGCATTAAATGCGGATGGTAGTAGACTTGCGGTAGATTATGTATATGCAGATAGCTTAGGTAGCAATCAATCTATGAGCCAAGATGTATTTACTTTGATTACTTCTGATGATTTAGAAGCATACCAAAACGCAACATTTCAAGTTATTGAAGTATCAAAATATTAAATAAAAAGAATCGGATAAAAAAATTTCCGATCTTTTTATTTTTGACAATATGGATCTAAATAAGAATCTACATAAGTATTTCGTTTGACTTTAGGATTTCTTATGATTTGTCCATTTCGAATTACCATATTAATATTTCTTAAATGATTTAAATCATTCAATGGATTTTGACTTGTGACAATCATATCTGCACATTTTCCAACTTCAATAGAACCTGTAATAGAATCAACTCCTGCTAGTTTTGCGTTTACTAACGTTGCGGTATGTAATGCGAAAGTAGTACTTACACCAACATATTTGTGGAAATAAACGAGTTCACGATAAAAGTCATATTGACTGATCCAAGGACAACCAACATCATTTCCTAATCCTACTGGAATCCCATTTTCTAATGCAGTTTTACTTCCTTCGATAAAACCATTTAATACAACTTGACCATTGTATTTTTCTACTTCACTTGTATTTGCGACAGATCGATCAAATAACGCATATGGAATTCCAGGAGAAATCGTACATATCAAAAATGCGTTTTTTTCTTTAAATAATTTGACACATTCTTCATCTAATACTGCTCCATGTTCAATAGAATCTACACCGTTTTCAAGTGCTACTTTAACACCTTCTGTACTTTCTACATGTGCAGAAACAATATAACCTAACGCATGTGCTTTTTCGCAACTTGCTTTAACCATCTGAGGGTCCATCTTTAACTGTCCTGGAACACCTTTTTCTTTTGCGTCCATGACACCACCAGTAATCATTAACTTAATAAGATCTACATTTTCATTTTTTAATTGATCAATGAAATTCAATGCTTCATCAATTGTGTCACAAGCTTTTGCGACACTTCCTGCCATATGTCCACCCTTAACAGAAACTGCAGTGTTACTACATAAAATTCTAGGACCAATTAATTTGCCTTGGTTGATTTTGTCTCTTGTTTGACTATCTAGTGCGCGTAGCCCACCAACTGTTCTAATTGTTGTGACACCTGACATTAATTCAATTTGTGCGTATTTTTCTACTAATTTTCTTGCGACAAATCTACCAATGGCAGTAGCGAAAACTTGTTTGACGAGTTTTTCGTTATCTCTTTGTTTCTTTTGCGGTTTTCCATTGCCAGCTAAATGTACATGCATATTGATAAGACCTGGCATCAAATATTGTTCATGTAAATCAATAACTTCAAAGCTTGGATCAAGTGACCCTTCTTTTGTTATCTGAACAATCTTTCCATCCTCAACATAAACACTTCCCTTTGTTGGTTGCATGTCTTTTGTGCCATCTAAAATAAAACAATTTGTGAATACATATTTTGACATAAACATAACCTCTAAAATAATTAATAACATTATATTGGAAAACGATTGTTCTTGGAATGGTGTGCTAAAATAAAGATATATTTAGGAGATGGAATTGAATGAAAAAAATCATTGGAGTTAGTTTGGCTTTGAGCTGTTTATTAACGGGATGTAGCACCAGTCGTGTATCAAGTTATGAGGAATCAGAAGCTACACCTGTTCAAACTTCTAAAACGCCAGAAGAAAAAGCAGAGGAGTATGTTAGTTCGATGGATCTACAATCAAAAATAGAACAAATGATCATGCCATCTATTCGTAATTGGAATGGTGAAGGCTTTACAGAAATGAATGATGAAGTAGAGAGTATGTTGGAAAAGTATCATTTTGGAGGCATCATTTTATTTGCGGAGAACTTTGCGGACAATGAATCTGTTGTGAATTTAACACAAGGTCTACAAATGGCAAATGCGAATGGTGGTGGTATTCCATATATGTTGAGTATTGATCAAGAAGGTGGGTATATTACACGTTTGCAGTTTGGAACAAGTACGGTTGGTAATATGGCATTAGCAGCGAGTGGCAAAACGAAGAATGCGAAAAAGAGCGCAAAGATCATTTCTTCAGAATTAAAAGCTTTGGGCTTGAATTTAGATTTCGCACCAAGTGTGGATGTGAATTCTAATCCTGCAAATCCAATTATTGGAGTACGTGCTTTTTCAGATGATCCTGAGATTGTTACGGAATTTTCAGAAGCGTACTTAAAAGGACTAGCGTCCAATAATGTTATTGGAACGATAAAACATTTCCCAGGACATGGTGATACAGATACAGATTCTCATACTGGATTACCTAGAATTGATCGTACAAAGGAAGAAGTAGAAAGTACAGATCTTGTTCCGTTTAAAGAGTTAGTTGAAAGTGGAAAAGTGGATATGGTTATGAGTGCACATATTCAATTTCCACAAATTGAAACTGAAACATACACAAGTATCAAAGATGGTTCCACAATTAATTTACCAGCAACATTATCTAAAACATGGTTAACGGATATTTTAAGGAATGAGTTGGGATTTGATGGTGTCATCATTACGGATTCTTTACAGATGGATGCAATTGCGGAAAATTTTTCTACGCGTGATAGTGCGAAACTTGCGATCAATGCTGGTGTGAATATTTTATTGATGCCAGTTGAGCTAGAAAATGTAGATTCAATGAATGCAATGGATGCTTATATTCAAGATATTGTGGATATGGTGAATAATGGTGAAATCGATGAATCATTGATAGATGAATCTTGTAAGAAAATCATTGCGTTGAAATATCAAAGAGGCATTATGGATGAAACATTTTCTGAAGAAAAAACAGAAAATATGTTGATGAATGTAAATTCATTAGTTGGAACACAAGAATCTCATGAAATAGAAAGAGAAATTGGTGATGAATGTATTACGGTATTAAAGAATGATAATGATACATTGCCTTATACAGTTGGAGAAAATGAGAATGTAGTGATGATTTCTACAACGGAAGCACAAAAGAACATATTAGATCATGGCTTTTTTGTGTTGAAAGATGAAGGATTGATTGATTCGAGTGCGACAATTCAAATTATGAATGAAAATAATGGTGAAAATTATGAAGCGTGTTTAAATGTGATTGATCAAGCTAATGTTTTAATCGTTACAAGTACGTTGGATTCAAGTTCACAATTAGATACGACGCAATCCGATCGTATTCGAAATGTACAAGCATATATTTCTAAGGCAAAATCATTAGGAATTCCAGTAATCGTAATTTCTGCGAAGATTCCGTATGATACTGCTTTATTACAAGATGCGGATGCAATTGTATGCGCGTATAATTCGAAAGGCGCAACAAATGTAGATGATCTCTACAACCCAATCGCTACGTATTCTGTAAATCTCATGTGTGCTGAAGATGTTATCTTTGGTTCAGCCAAACCAAAAGGATCATTACCAGTAAATATTCCAAATGTTGAAAATGGTCAATTCACAAGTGATATCCTTTATGAAAGAGGAACTGGAGTAACTTGGTAAAAAAATAACAATTGTAAGCGTTTTTAAAGTGGATTGTTCTTTTATAGTACATCGTTGGATGGTAAAATCTTAGGGCACGGAGGGGTGTTCATGAATTTTCTATTATTTATATTGGGATTAGCACCAATTATTTGGTTAGCTATAGCGTTAATGGTTTTTAAGTGGCCTACATTTAAAGCGGCGATTGGTTCTTTAGTGATTTCGATTGTTTTATCAATCTTTGTTTGGCATATGAATGTATTAGATACAGCCAGTGCAGGGCTAGAAGGAATGTTGATGGCAATTTGGCCAATTATTATCGTTATTCTAGCAGCTGTATTTACTTATCGCTTATCTTTGAGAACAGGTGGAATGGAAGTAATCAAATCAATGATCACTTCTTTCTCAACAGACAAAAGAGTATTAGTTTTACTAATTGCTTGGTGCTTTGGTGGGTTTATGGAAGGTATGGCAGGATTTGGTACTGCGGTAGCGATTCCCGCCAGCATGTTAGTATCTTTAGGTTTTGATCCTTTATTTTCATGCTTGGTTTGTTTGGTGGCAAATGGAACACCAACAGCGTTTGGATCTATTGGTATTCCAACCGTTACACTAGCGAATCTGTTATCTTTAGAAAATACAACGTTATCTTTTATGACAGCGTTACAATTAGCACCATTTATTATCTTATCTCCTATTATCATGGTTATGATTACTGGTGGTGGTTTCAAAGGATTAAAAGGTGTATTACCAATTACGCTTATGAGTGGTATTGGATTTGTAGTTCCAGAAATCATCATTGGTAAATTTGTTGGTGCAGAACTAGCAGTCGTAGTTGGATCTGTCGTATCTTTATTGATTACTATTTTGATGGCAAAAACAGTAAAGAATGATCCAGAATATCAAGTAGAAATAGAGAATAAAGAAAAGATCACACCAAAAAAAGCATTACTTGCTTGGTCACCATTTATTATGATCTTTGTGTTCTTGTTGTTAACTAGTAAGCTTGTAACACCAATTAATACATTCTTAGCTCAATTTTCTTCTAGTATTTCTGTATTTACTGGCGAAAACGCAAATACGATTACATTTTCATGGATCAATACACCAGGTGTTTGGATCTTCTTATCTGCAATCATTGGTGGTTTGTTACAAGGGGCAAAAGGAAATGATTTTATCATTGTATTAAAAGAAACATTCTTACAAATGAAAGAAACAATGATTACAATGATTTCTGTACTTGCTTGTGCGAAAATCATGGGATATTCAGGAATGATTTCTTCAATATCCGCATTCGCAATTGGAACAACAGGTGCTTTATATCCACTATTCGCACCATGGATTGGTGGATTAGGTACGTTTGTTACGGGTTCTGGAACTAACTCAGGTGTATTATTTGGTGCAGTTCAAAAGAGTGCAGCAGATACATTGAACATTGATCCTTATTGGATGGTATCTTTAAACTCTTTAGGCGTTGCGGCTGGTAAGATGTTATCTCCACAATCATTAGCGATTGCGTTAAGTTCTGTAGATGCAAAGGGACAAGATTCTAAATTGATGAGTCAAATCATGCCATATGGAATCTTCTTCTTAGTACTCATGAGTATTTTAGGAATCGTAGGAGCGAATTTGATATAAAAATGAAATGGGAATGAGAAATCATTTCCATTTTTTGAAAATATCAATTGTGACGAAGTTTGTAAGTTAATATACAAACAAATAAAGGAGAAAATGAATATGAAAAAAGTTAATTTAGTATGTCCTATTTGTGGCGCTGAATTCAAAAATGTAGATAAAAGTAAACTCATATGCCCTTATTGTGGTGGTGTATTGTTAGTGGAAAGAAAACAAGCTATCAAGATATATAAAATTATGAGAAAATAGATTCATGAAAGTTTTATTAGTGAATACAAGTGAAGAAGAACATGGATTAACGGAAAAAGGAATGTTGGAGTGTTCAAAAGTTTTGAAAGAAAATGAAATAGATACTGACATTCTGTGGGCATATCCTAGTATTCATGCATGTACTTCTTGTGGGAAATGTCTAAAAAGAAGAATATGTATTTTTGATGGCATTGAAAATGAAATCGCTAAGAAAAGTGCTTCTTTTGATGCACTTGTAGTAGGAATAGATGTCATCTTCAATGAGCCAAGTAAATCAGCAATTAATTTTATGGAATGCTTATTTCGTAGTTGTAATGAAGCGTATGTTTCTAAAGTTGGTGCTGTAATTTTGTCTTCTAAAAATAAAAATACAGAAAAAGCGTATCAAAGAATGAATACGTATTTTTCTGCTTCTTGTATGACAGTTGTTACTGGTAGATATTACAATACAATCATAGAAGATGATTGTATGGAAGAAATGAAAGAGTTAGGTAAGAATCTTTCATGGATCTTGAAATGTATTCACTTGGGAAATCAACAAGGTATAAAAAATGATATACTTCCAAATAAACTTGATGAATTTATGAAGGGAAGATAATGTAGAATAGTAGTAGAAATGAGGTATATATGAGCTATCAAGAAACATATCAAGAATGGTTAGAACATCTAACAGATGAATCATTAAAACAACAATTATTAGATATCAAAGATAATGAAGTAGAAAAAGAAGATCGTTTCTATAAGAATTTATCTTTTGGAACTGCAGGACTCAGAGGAAAAGTTGGTGCTGGAACAAATCGTATGAATATGTATACGGTTGGTAAGGCAACACAAGGCGTTGCGCAATTTATTATTAAACATGGTCAAGAAGCAATGGATAAAGGTGTTGTGATTGCTCATGATCCTAGACATTTTTCTAGAGAATTCTGTGAGTTAGCAGCTGGAATCTTTGCGGCAAATGGCATCAAAGCTTACACTTTTCCTTCATTAAGACCAACACCTGAATTAGCTTTTATGATTCGTAAGATTGGGACAACTGCAGGTATTAATATTACAGCTTCTCATAATCCAAAAGATTACAATGGTTATAAGGCGTATTGGAATGATGGTTGCCAAGTATCTAGTGAAATTGCGGATGGTATGGAAGCAGAAATTAATTCTGTTGATATTTGGAATGGTGTAAAGACTTCTTCTTATGAAGAAGGTGTAAAGAATGGAAAAATCATTGTTTTAGGTGAAAAAGAAGATCGTGAATATCTAGATAAGATTGAAGGATTAGCGATTCATAGTGGTGATGAAATTGATTTATCGATTCCACTTGTTTATACACCGCTCAATGGATGTGGATCAATTCCATTTAGACAGATGTTAAATGATCGTGGTTTTAATAATTGGAAAATCGTTCCAGAACAAGAACAACCAGATCCTGACTTCACAACTGTAGGTTATCCTAATCCAGAAGATCCAAAAGCTTTTGCGTTAAGTGAAAAGTATGGTAGAGAATTTGGGGCAGAACTGTTGATGGCAACCGATCCAGATTCTGATCGTTTTGCGATTGAAATTCGTGATAATGATGGAAACTATGTTCCTTTAAATGGAAACCAAACAGGTTACTTATTAGTAAACTATGTTTTAGAAGGACATCAATCCGCAGGCACATTACCAAAGAAAGGTGCAATGGTGAAATCAATTGTGACTTCTAATTTGTCTACAAAGATTGCGAAAGCATATGGTGTAGAAATGTTTGAAACATTAACTGGATTTAAGAATATTTGTGGTAAGATTCCTTATCTTCATGAACATGGTTATACATACTTATTTGGATATGAAGAAAGTGTTGGATATGCGGGATGTGAAGATATTCGTGATAAAGATGGTATTTCTGCAGGAATGTTAGTGGCTGAAGCTGCGGCTTACTATAGAAAACAAGGCAAAACATTGTGGGATGTTCTTCAAGAAATTTATGAGAAGTATGGATATACTTGTGAAGAAGGTGTAAATATTATTTTGGAAGGTATTCCTGGCAAAGAACGCATTGATCGTATGATGAAATGGATTAGAAATGAAAAGCCAACACAGATTGAAAAGTATCATGTAGATCATATCATTGATTATATTGATGGTTATGAAGACTTGCCTCCACATAATGCTTTACGTTTCTATATTGATGATGATACTTGGTTCGCCATTCGACCAAGTGGAACAGAACCTAAGATCAAGATGTATTTCTATTCAACGGATACATCAATGGAATGTGCAAAACAAAAGAATGAAGAAATTAAAAACGCTGTATTAGAAATGATTCATTCCGTAAAATAAAACATATTAGAAGCATAATCATCGTGCTTCTTTTTTGTTATAATGTTTTGGATGATTTGTGTTTATACATTAAAAAATTGGTATTTTGACAAGGCAAAAGATAAATATCGTGTTTGGGGAAATATTAGTGGCAATGATAACTTTGAAGATGGACAATGGATCCATACTTCTTTTGTGACGAAGTTAGAAGTTGAATGGGGCGCATTACACATTTATACAGAAAATTCAGAATATTTAGCCAAATATGCA
This sequence comes from Lachnospiraceae bacterium, assembly GCA_963638375.1. Taxonomy (GTDB): domain Bacteria; phylum Bacillota_I; class Bacilli_A; order Erysipelotrichales; family Erysipelotrichaceae; genus Bulleidia. The sequence goes on along the minus strand of CAVHRL010000042.1, from coordinate 1,408 downwards.
GAACATAACGAAGTTGACAAAAGAGTCTTGCGTAGGGCTTTACGTGATTATTTATGGCCAGATGATGTACTTGTATTCAATAAGATCAAACAATCAGAATCAAGAAAACAACATAGTATTCGTAAAGAAGAAACACCTGATGATTATAAAACTTGTGCGATACTTACTTTTTCATCAGATATTTTAAATTATTTTGTTTCTTTGGAATTACGTAGTGGGAAGAAAATCTATCGTAGATTGGATTATGACATTCAAAGAGGTATGTTTGAAGATGCTTTTGTGTTGAGTGATGCAACTTTGAATTATTATTTTCGCTTTTTCCCGTATGGAAAAAATGCATATCAATTTGATGAATGGAAAGGAAAGTATACACCTGTATTCATTCGGAATATTGGTAGTGAAGTATTTTATGCATCTACTGTGTTTGGAGATTATGAAATACAACCAAATACGACAGTATTGATATCTCATTCTTATTCTAATGATAGAATCAACACAACTTTAGATGAAACAATGAATAGTAAAACAACAGTATTAACACATGCTTCTATTAAAATGAAATGAGGATAAGATGAATTATAGGGAATTTTGTAAGATATTAAAGAGTGCTTCAGATATCAATGAAATCAAACAATATCAATCAGAAATGATTCGATTGATACCAGAATATGAGTTAATGATTGGCTATGATCAAAACAATCATTATCATCAATATACATTAGATGATCATTCTTTGCATACAGTTTTATATCTACCTAGAAATCTAGATGATGATATATTGTATTTAGCTGCGTTGATTCACGATATTGGAAAGCCTTCTTCTAGATGTAAAGGGAAGAAAGAAGGGGATACAGAAAGTCATTATTATGGACATCCTCAAATTAGTTATGAGATTACAAGAGATTCTATTCTTCCTTATATGTTAAACAATGGTGCATCATTCACGGAAGAAGAACAGAATCGTTTACTCTATTATGTATTACATCATGATGATCATATGTCACTTAGGATCAAACATTTGAAAGAGCATTTAAAGCTTGTTGATTTTGAAACGTTTCAAAAGTTAATGTTGTTGGAAGTGGCAGATGCGAAAGCACATGTATTATTACCAGCAATAGTTTCTAGAATAGATGTTTGTTCGCAATGGGCTGGACAATACGGAATAGAAAAGTATCATGAATTATTAAAAGAAAAAAGAGTCAACTGAATGACTCTTTTGCTTTGGTATCAATATCCATATAAATGTTTTGATAATTTGTAAAATCATTTGTTTTGATAGAACGATACATATTTTTTAATGTGTCCAATTGTAATACTTGTTTCCAATCTACCATTTCATCTTTATCACTATATTTCATACAAATTTGAGATATTTGTGATTCTAATGTATTCAATAACAAGCTATCTC
>CAVHRL010000041.1:0-16747 GCA_963638375.1 Lachnospiraceae bacterium | reverse complement strand
ATCAAACAGAGTAAAGCACCAATCACTGTTCCTAATAGATATGAGAATACAGAAATCACAACTGTAACTTCTACACCACTCACAAATAACTTCCATCTATTTTCTGTAATAAATGTGCCTGTAAAGTTCTTCTTTAAAGATTCAATGATAGAAGTAGATCCTGCATTGGCTTTTCTAGAAACCGCAACAGTATGTTCGTATAAAAATGCTTCTGTAAAATCAACTTCTTTTTTTCTTTCCTCTGTTGGTGTTACAGCTACCGCAATATCTGATTTTCCACTCTTAATAGAAGGAATCATGCTCGCAAAAGCCATGTCTTGATATTCCACTCTCATCCCTAAGGCATAAGCTACTCTTTCTAAAACATCACAAGAATAACCAACACATTCTCCATTTGAAATGAATGTAATAGGTTCATTTGTACTACTCACCGCAGCACGAATCACAGGTGCATTTTTGTCGGTAATACGCGGAATATCATCAGTTGAGTAATCGGTATCAACGACCCACTTTTGATAGAGTTGGTCTAATGTACCATCTTCTCTCATCTTAAGAATTTGTTCATCCATTTGACTTTTTAAAGAATCATTTCCTTTTTCTAAAGCATAGGAAATATCATATGTATACACATCTGTATCACAATATTCAAATGCATAATCATTCGCTTCAATGTATCTTACCGCAATCGTATCCGGAACTAACGCATAATCAATTTTCTTTGAATCCAACGCTGCAAGTGTATCTGTATTTCCTGCATAAGACATTGCATTCGCATTTGGAAAATCATTTGTAGCGTTGATTTCATTCAATCCACCTAATTGCACACCAAGTTTTGCGGTCGATAACTTTTCATATAACTCTTCTTGTGTTAAATGATATGTCATTTCTGTTGAAGATTCACTTGTATTTGTAGAACAACCACACAACAACAGAATCGGCATCATCAATAGACATAAAAATTTCTTTTCCTTCATTCCCATTCTCCTTGATTTGGATACTTAATCAAATCATAATTTTTTCCCCATTCGCCTAGATCTCTAATCTGTTCTAGATGCATTCCAATATTTTTGTACTTTTCACACTTCATCTGAGAATCTGTATCCAATATAACTGGAACATTTAGCTGTTTTCCTTCATCGAATGCAAATTTCATCAATTGTTTTAAGATTTCATTATTTGGATCTTGTTTACAGATACATACCATCCCAACATACACAAATGGTTTATTATGATTCATATATTCTTCTTTCAAAGAATATCCTGCATCTTTCATTGCTTTTTTATAGCGAAGAAGTTCTTTGATTGACATTGTCTTTACAAAACCATTAACTAAATACTTCATGGATTTCATACTAACGCTTTGACCAGGTTTCTTTAATACAATAAATCCCTCATGATTTTCACTTGTTGTATATAACAAACCAGATTGAACCATTGCACGTGCATATTCTTCAAAATAAAAAGAAGCAAGATCTTTATATTCAAAAGATTCTTCATCACCTGATTCATTACCACTCAAGGCATTTCCTATCTCTTCAATAAGCTTTTCATCAACTTCTTCCACAATCATGATTTTTCTCCCTATTATTTATGCATTACCACACAACGATTATAACACATGGAAATATTCATTTTTCCTAACAAAAAAGAGCATTTCGCTCTTTCTGTCTAATTAATTGTAACTTTATCTTCGATGATCACATTTTTGACACTGCACCATTTCATTTCTATCATCTTCTTTATAAAAGATATCCGACCATTCACAAATACTTTGTAGAATTGGAACAACAGACTTTCCTTTTTCCGTCAAATAATATTCTACTCGAGGTGGAATTTCGTCATAGGACTTTCTACCAATCACGTCATCCTCTAATAGATCTTTTAATGTAGATGCCAATACCGCATCTGTAATGTTATACATCTCTTTTCGAATTTGCCCATAACGCATTTTTTCATTAGCAGATAAAACACAGATGATCCTTGATTTCCACTTTCCACCAAAAATTGTTAATCCATATTCTAAAGGACAACGAATATCATCCTCTAGTTTCTTCTTGTACTTTGCCATGAAATATCACCTTCAAGATACTTTTATTTTATCTTGAAGGCAATCGTTTTAAAAGTTACTAAGAAATTTATGAGTATATAATTCTTTTTTATTATCAGCACCTGGTGTAGTTACGATAACTTTTCAGGTGTAAATTTGATAGTTATTTTCGCTCTTTAGCTGTGATTTGTTCCACTGTGATTTTGATTACACAAACCATTTTTGTCATTTGTTCATTGATTTCAAAATCTTTGTTTACTTGATGCACCATCAACAACTTCAATCCTTTGATCTTTTCATCTATATCTTCTACGATTTCAGCTTTTCCTCTAGCGATAACAGATGAAAACTTTGCGCCATATTGACATGGTACATCCCCACCAGACACAATTTCCATATCATTTTCTACTTCTAGACAAACATTAGGATTTTTTGAAATCAAATCTAATTTATGTCCTTCTTTTGCGCTATGCATATAAAATACAATCTTAGAATCATCTACTGTATATCCATAATGCATTGGAACAATATAAGGATACTCATCATCGAATAACGCAATTCTTAGAATCTTCGCATTCTCAATGATTTGTATCATATCTTCTTTATTTGTTAGTTCTCTATCTTTTCTTCTCATAATAGTTTCCTCTTTGTGTATTATATCATTTCACAAAGTATACAAACGTCTAAAATTGTCAAACAATGTTAGATGAAAATGTTTTTAAAGTGATATAATAGTTATCACGGAAAGGAATTAAAAATAATGAAATTAACAAAAGTATTATGTGTTAGTACTTTAGCGTTTACTTTAGCAGCTTGTTCTTCTTCAACATCAAGTTCTAAGAGTGCTTCTGCATCTGCTTCTACAACAGAAGAAGAAACTTCAACAGAAGAAGTTGTTACAGAAGGCAAATACGAAGTTACTAACAACACAGGTAAGACAGTTACTGAATTACACTTCTATTATGTAGATGGTCAAGATATTGGAGAAAACTATCTTGATAGCGACTTAAAAGATGGTGAAACTGTTACAGTTGACATCAAAGTTAGCGAAGAAGATGCTGATGGCTACGCTATGAAAGTAGAATACATTACAGAAGATGGTGACGATGTAGTTGTATTTGATTCATTACATTTAGAAGAAGCTTCTATGTATTTGAAGAGTGCTTCTGATGTTGAATCTGGTGCTACACCATTCACACCTGCAGAATAACATCTAGACATGTAGTAATACATGTCTTTTTTTGTTCAGAAAACGTTCACTTTCAAACCACATTTCAAACACAATCAAATATTATATTAATGTCATCAGATAGAGATATCTGATAACATCATTCCCAAAAACTAACCCTAAATGAAAAGACACCAACCCCTCGGTGTCTTTTCTAATACTTTAATCATTTTGTTCAGAAAACGTTCACATGATTAACATGATTTAACCACAATTTAATAGTATATTATTATTGTCAGATAGAGATATCTGATAACATCATTCCCAAAACTAACCCCTAAACGAAAAGATGCCCGACCCCTCTGGCATCTTTTCAATTTATCTATCTCGTAAATTTTAATTTATATTCTTCTATTACTTTATTAAATGCATCTAATGAATCTATTTGTGTAATTGCTTGTTTATAGAAAGATGCATGTGGCATTCCAGTTAAATACATTGGGGCAATACCACGTGCTTCACGAATTCCAATATATTCCGTTTCATCTTCACAAAGTCTTCTGACATATTCTTTGCAGAGATCTAAACGTTCTATATAAGATACTTCTTGATTTTCTTTTCCTTCTAATGCATTTTTAATTTCTTTGATCAAATATGGTTTTCCAATCAAAGCCCTACCAATCATTACCGCATCACATTTTGTATAGGACAACATATCTAAAGCATCTTGTGGTGTTTTAATATCCCCATTTCCTATAACTGGGATATTTACTGCTTCTTTAACCATCTTAATATAAAGAGGATTTGATTGACCTGTATACATTTGTGCGCGTGTTCTTCCATGTACGGCAACTGCACTAGCTCCTGCTTTTTCACAAAGCTGTGCGATTTCTACACAATTGATATGATCATGATCCCAGCCTGCACGCATCTTTACAGTAACTGGTCGATCCGTATTCGATACGACCGCTCTAACAACATCATACGCTTCATCAGGATGTGCCATTAAGTAACTTCCTGCATGTGCCTTGATAACTTTGTTGACTGGACATCCCATATTAATATCAATGATTTCGCAATCTGTATGTTCACTGAGATATCTAGCAGCTTCACCCATTGTTTCAGGATCATTTCCAAACAACTGCAAAGAGACTGGATGTTCATCATCCCTAGTTCTGCACATATCAAATGTTTTCTTATTTTCATAATGTAATGCTTTGTCAGAAATCATTTCACTAACAGTTAAACCAGCACCATATTCTCTCATCAAAGAGCGATACACTGGCTTAGAAATTCCTGCAAGCGGTGCCGCAACGATTGGATTTTCAATTTCTACATTCCCTATTTTCCACATGTTTATGTTCTAATATTTCCTTTAATTCTTCTGTAGTAAATTGATATTTTTCATTACAATATTGGCACACACATTCTGCACCTTTTCCATCTTCAATCATTTCCTGCAAATCAGAATCAGCTAGTGTCATTAATCCTGCAGAAAATCTTTCTTTTGAACAATCGCAATTCCAACGAACATCTCTATGTTCTAATATATTCGCATCTTTAAAATATGTATGAATGATATCTTCTAAGGATAATCCAGTATCCATTAATTCAGAAACTGGTTTTTGTTCTGCGGCTACCTTTTCACAATAAGAAATTGCTTCTTCACTTGCGTTTGGTAACAATTGGTAAATCAGCCCACCAGCAGCACGAATAGAACCATTCGGATCAACTAATACACCCACCCCAACAACACTAGGTGTTTGTTCTGATATCGCAAAATAATACGCAAAATCATCTCCGATTTCACCAGATTGAATTTGTGAAACACCAGAAAATGTATCTTTCAATCCCATATCACGTGTAACTGTTAGATTGCCATTCGTTCCTACAGCCTGTCCAACAGCTAAATGCCCATCCTCTCTTACAAGATATAAGTTTGGATCACCAATAAAACCACGAACATTACCATCTCCATCTGCTTGTGCCAATACCGTCCCTGCTGGACCATGTCCATTTAAAACCGCAGTGATCTTTTCTTTTTTGCTTTTTAAGTCAGAAGCCATGATAGCCGTTACTGTCATCGTTCTTCCTAAAGCAGCTGCGCTTGTAGGCATACAATGATGATGTATTCTAGCTTCTTCAACTAATGCTTTTGTACATGCGGCATGAATTCTCACTTGTCCATCTAAAGCATCCGCAATTACAATTTCATCTTTCATTTACTCATCCTCCTAATACATCTCTCATTGATCTTTTTCATTTTTCTTTCATCAACTTTAATCACTTCTCTATCAAATGTAAATATTCCATTACATTCTTCTTGTACATCTGATAATTGTGTATAAATACAACCTGTTAATCCCTTTGGAATATTACGAAGTATTTTATCTTCATACAATTTCACAATTCCATTCATCAACTGTAATTTACCTTGATATTTCTTATATCCATACATCTTATCAACGTAATGATGTCCTTTTTCTAAATATGAATAGCCACCAAATTCACTTAAAATACAAGCTCTATGATATCTATCTTTCTTTGTGTGATACGAAAAGAAATAATTATGAACACTTTGAAAATCACCTGCACCATTATCATGCCAACCAGATGCACTATCTACAAGTCTTGTCGTATCATATTTTTTGATATGTTTTGTTACTTCTTTTGAAGAAAATTGACCCCATCCTTCATTAAATGGAACCCAAGAACAAATACAAGTTGCGTTATAAAGGAAATCTAACATCTCATCCAATTCTTCATAGTAGATTCTTTGAGATTCTTCATCATTTCTCACAAACGCATGATTTTTTGTATCTTTCATTTTTGTAAATCCTAGATTTGGTAATATCATCGTTGTAAGTTTATCTTGTTCAACAAATCCACCACTTGGCATATCCTGCATGACTAAGATTCCTAATCGATCACATTCATAATACCAACGTCTCGTTTCAATCTTTGCGTGTTTACGCAATAAATTAAACCCCATATCTTTTACTTTTTGAAGTTCATAAACCAATGCTTCTCTACTTGGAAATGTATACATTCCATCACTGTTATAACCTTGATCTAAAAGCCCACTCAAAAATAATGGTTTATTGTTTAAACAAAAGCGAACGAGACCATTTCTATCATTTTCTAATGAAAATTTACGCATTCCAAAATAAGAACGAATGACATCATCTTCTGTTTGTACATACAAATCATATAAGAAAGGATCATCAACAGACCATAAATGTGGTTTTTTTAATGGAATCGTATACGTTTTATCATCTGTAATACCCGAAAAAACAACATGTCCTTTTGTCGCTACCGTAATCAAAGCTTGTGAGAAATTACCAGCCAATGAAATATGAACGCAGGATTGATCTACATCTGGAGTAATCTTTAGATCATGAATTCCATGTTCTGCGATATCTTCCATCCAAACACTGCCCCAAATCCCTGCAGTTGGCGTATACCACATTCCACCATTTTCTATCTTTTGTTTACCATAGGCATATTTTCCATAATTGGAATCATCAATGCAACGAATCATCAAAGAGTTTTGATACTTCACATATTCACTTACATCAAATGAGAATGGTGTGTAACCACCTTTATGACTACCAACTTCTAGCCCATTCATAAAGACCATACATTCCATATCAACAGCTTCAAAATGAATATAAGTATGCATTGCGTTTGGTTTATAAGAAAATTGTTTTCGATACCAAAGAGCTTTTCCTTGTCCTAATTGTTCTTTTGTTTGTGAAAGTTCACATCCCAAAGCAAAAGGGACAATGATTTTCTTCCATTGTCCTGGTTCAGGATTTTGTTTTCTCTCTGTAATTTGGTATTCCCAAGCACCATTTAAATTGTAATAAGAATCTCTTTGCATCTGCATGCGTGGATACTCATTCCAAGGTGCTTTTTCATCTACCAATTTTCCCCATTTGCTTAACATTACATTTCACTTTTTTGTTTTTGGCGATTTATTATAACACGTATCAGGTTAGATAACAGTGATGAGATATGGAATATTGTTGAAATCACAAATATGTTCATAAAGATCGTCTCATATTGTGATGCATTTGATATAACGATGCCATACAACAAAGTAATTCCATAGGATAATAGAATCATAATATTCCCACAAACTGCAGGATTAAAGTTTTCATATTTCACTACATAAAAACAATGTGGTATAGCACATACAACAACAAATGAAATCCAAAAAGATACTGAAAATAAGGCATATACAGACATTTGCATCATATACAAAACCAATAATGCCATTAATATTCCACTCATTAATCCAACGATAATCGTAATCCATCTATCTTTCATAATCTTTAAAAATAGAGAAGCTCATTTAGAACTTCTCTGATTCACTTTTTTCTTCTACTTCAACAGGTGTTACTTCAGGTTTTGTTTCTACAAAATCACCAGAAATATCTTCACCCTTAACAACTTTTTGAATTTGTTCAGCTGTCAATGTTTCATATTCCATTAACGCATTCGCAATATTTGTTAACTCAGTTTCATGTGCTTGAATCAACTTCTTAGCTTCATCATGACAACCATTTACGATCTTACGTACTTCTTGATCAATTTCAAACGCAACTTGTCCAGATACATTATTAGGTTGATTGTAATCTCTACCCAAGAATACATTCTCACTACCAGAATTGTATTTGATTGGTCCAAGATCACTCATACCATACAACGTAACCATATCTTTTGCGATATTTGTTGCGCGTTCAATATCATTAGAAGCACCAGTCGTTACATCATCAAAGAATAATTCTTCCGCAACTCTACCACCCATGTAAGATGTAATCGTAGCCAACAAGTCATTCTTTGTATTCATCATCTTTTCTTCTTTAGGTGTCATCAAGTTATAACCACCAGCTTGGCCTCTAGGAATGATCGTAACTTTTTGTACAACTTGTGCATTTTCCATGAACAAGCCAACGATTGCGTGACCAGATTCATGATACGCAACAAGTTTCTTTGTCTTATCATCGTAAGTCTTACTTACCTTTGCTGGGCCCATCATAACTCTATCAATCGCTTCATCAATATCAGACATTGTGATTTCTGTTTCATTATGACGAACAGCCATGATTGCAGATTCATTCAATACATTTTCAAGATCTGCCCCAGAGAAACCTGGCGTTCTCTTTGCCAAGGCACCTAAATCAATATCACTTGCGAAATGTTTATTTCTCGCATGTACTTTAAGAATTGCTTCTCTACCTTTACGATCTGGTAAGGACACAGTAATTTGACGATCAAATCTTCCTGCACGCAATAACGCTGGATCTAATACATCAGGTCTATTTGTTGCGGCAATCACAACAACACCTGTATTTTCTGCCATACCATCCATTTCAACAAGCAATTGGTTCAATGTTTGTTCACGTTCATCATGACCGCCACCAAAACCTGCACCTCTTTGACGACCAACCGCATCAATTTCATCGATAAAAATCATACATGGTGCTGTTTGTTTTGCTTTTTTGAACATATCACGAACTCTACTAGCACCAACACCGACGAACATTTCTACAAAGTCAGAACCTGAAATTGAATAGAAAGGAACGTTTGCTTCACCTGCAACTGCTTTTGCGAGTAAAGTTTTACCAGTACCAGGATGACCAGCAAGTAAAATTCCCTTTGGAATTCTAGCACCCATTTTTTCAAACTTCTTTGGATAGCGAAGATAATCAATGATTTCTGCCATTTCTTGTTTTTCTTCTTCACAACCCGCAACATCTTCAAAGCGTACTTTTACTTTTCCTTCAAGTCTTGCACGAGACTTAGAAAATTCAAATGCTTTTCCATTTGCACTTTGGGATCCACCCATTTTATTGATCATCCATACAGCTAAACCAACCATGAAGATAAATGGAACTAAATTAATCAATGTATTTACAAATACATTGGATGCATCCGCATCTACAACCGTAACATTCGCTTCATCGAGTTCATCTAATAGATCCTCAATTTGATCAGAAGTAGAAGGAATCGTTCCTGTAAAAGAAACTTGTCTATTATCTTGTACATAAATTCCACGTACTTCTGTTGTATTTGTACCAACTGTTAATGATACATCTGTTACATCTTTATTTTCTACAATGTTCTGTAATGCTTTGTATGTGACTGATTTATTGGAAGATAAACTATTCATTCCAAATAAAGAAATCATTGCCACCATAACAATCAAATACGGAAGCCATCCTAGAAACTTTTTATTGTTTTTTTGCATTCAACTTTCCTCTACTATTTATAACATTCTTCTTTCAGAACACCTATGTATGGCAAACATCTATATTTTTGATTGAAATCCATACCATAGCCAACTACAAATTCATCTGGAACTTCAAAACCAATATAATCTGCTTTGATATCCAATGTTCTTCTAGCTGATTTATTTAATAATGTACAAATCTTAACAGATTTAGCACCTCTATGCAAAAGCGTTTCTTTTACTGTATAAAGTGTTTTACCAGTATCAACGATATCTTCCACAAGAATGATATCCATTCCTTTGATTGCCGTATCTAAATCTTTTAAAATACGAATTTCACCAACGGATTCTGTACCTTCATAAGAACTTACATCCATTGTGTCAAATTGAATATCTAAATCGACAGCCTTCATTAAATCAGCCATAAAAGGAACTGACCCTCTTAATAATGCAACTAACAATGGTTGTTTACCATCATAATCTTCTGTTATTTGTTCACCAAGTTCTTTCGCTCTTGTTTGAATTTGTTCTTGTGTAATTAATACCTCTTTAATATCGCTCTTTTCCCACATAGGTCAATTCTCCTTCAATAGCGTATATTCTATCACATTGCAAGTTGGGTTAACAGTGTAATGATGCTTATCACACCCCAGCCCACTCACAAAAATCACGTTTCCATGTCGATTTTCAATGACAGGCCATGTATCTCTACGATACAAAGGGATATGTCGATCTATAAAAAAGCGATGTACTTTTTTCTTTCCAAATCGCATTTCTATTTCATCACCATCTTTTACATTACGAATACAAATCGGAAAATCATCTTCTGTTAATGTAATTGCGAAAACACCACATGTTCCTTCTAGAATTCCATAATGCGCTTTCACTTGATGTTTCAATTCTGAAATAGATGAATACCAATCACAATAAGAATGGCTTTTTTGATGTAAAAACATATATTTTCCATCACTCACTAAATTTCTTTGTTTACAAGAAATCATAAAATCATTCTTATTTAAAATCATTGAATCAATTTCTTTTAAATGTGCCAATGAAACCCTTGGATCATCTTCTTCTAATAAACTTCTTAATAATTGTAAACGATCATCTTCTTGTAAAGAACGATATAATGAAATAGAAATCTTTCCATCTCGAATATAAGTATTCACTCTACATTTTCTTTCTTGTGAGATGGCATTCTTTTTCTCTATTTCTTTTAAAACCATATCTCTTTCAAAACGATTCATCTTTTCTACAACTTGATGACGAATACGATTTCTAGTATAGCTTTCATCCATATTTGTTTGATCAACGTAATAAAGAATATTCTTTTGATGACAATAAGCAATCAATTCCTGTTTGGTTGTATGTAGTAAAGGTCTATGTACTAACATATTTTTATATAAAATATCTTCTTTCAAACCATAATACGATGGAATACTACCTTTTTCTTCCTGCATGAAATAAGTTTCTAATAGATCATCTTCATGATGCGCTACTAAAACACCCTTCAAATGATATTTTTCTACACATTCACAAAAAAAATCATATCTCCAACTTCTTGCCGCAGCTTCAAAATTTCCTTCATATACAAAAGGAACATCTTTCACAAGCAATGGAACATTTATTTTTTGACACAATTCTTCCACATACTTCTGTTCTTCATCTGCTTCTTTTCGATAATGATAATTCACATGTGCAGCCATAACATCCATATCTAATTCTTTGCACAGAGAAAGCAGTGCCATCGAATCACTTCCCGCACTAATTGCGACCAACCATTTTCCTTCTAATTTACGCATGCCTACATCATAACACCTATTTTGTTCCAAACAAAATACGCATCACACCTAATTGTACATCTCTAAATATTGTACTTTTCACATCAATATGTGCTTTTACTTCTATGATTCGTGCAGTATTCACAAACTTCATATCATTTAAAAACAGTACGCTTTGTTTACATAAACCATCTATAATTCCAGGTAAACCAAATAAATTCTTTTTTCCATATGGATTGTTTTTAGGATCATAGGCATTTGCGTATGTTTTAGCGTTACTTGTCATTGGAATGACCAATGCTTTCTTTTCACAAATCGTCATGACCAAACCAAAATGTTGATATCCCATTTCATTCAAGTATGCTTGTCCATAATCCATATAAACAATATCTCCTACACGCACATGAATTCCAACATCTTCTCCACACATGCAATTACCTCTACCAATCCAATTTGCTTCTGATAACATTGCACTTTCTAAACTTCTAGGAATGATTCCTTCATACAATTCTGCTTTTAGTTGCATATAATTTTTTAAAACTTTTTCTTCCATTTCTGTTCTCCTCAATATACTATTCACAGTTTTTTGAAAGAATCCAAAAAAAATAGTGAGAAAATTCTCACTATCTAACAAACACCATCACAAATGATCCAACAAGATAGGCAATTGAGGCAACAATCAAGAAATATAATATCTGTGCTTGTGCGACATGACCCTTCTTTAATAACTTTTCATAATTGATGCATTTCATTGCTTGGAAAACAACGATAAAACTCAAAATATATACACAAGCTTGAATCAAATAGCTTATGATATCATGCATTATTTTGTACCAAAGATTCTATCTCCAGCATCTCCTAGACCTGGAACGATATAACCATTTTCATTGAGCTTTTCATCCAATGCAGCTAAATAGATATCTACATCAGGATGTGCCTTTTGTACAGCAGCCACGCCTTCTGGTGCACCAACAAGATTTACAAGCTTGATGTTTTTAGCACCTCTTTTTTTCACAGCGTCAATTGCATCGATTGCACTACCACCAGTCGCTAACATAGGATCTACGATCATAACAACTGCATCTTCCATTCCACTAGGGAACTTAGCGAAATATTCATGTGGTTGTAATGTTTCTTCATCACGATACATTCCAATAAAACCAACTTTCGCTGTTGGTACCAACTCACGAATACCATCTAATAGTCCAATACCAGCACGTAAGATTGGAACGATAATAACTTCTTTACTTAATTCATAACCAATCGTTGAAGCTACTGGTGTTTCAATAGAAACTTCCTTTAATGGTAAATCTCTACATACTTCATATGCCATCAATTCAGCGATTTCATCTAAGTTTTGTCTGAAGTCTTTTGTACTTGCTGTCTTTTTACGCATATGTGTTAGTTTATGCTTAATTAACGGATGATCTAAAATAGTTAACATTTATTGTTTCCTCCAACTCTTACTGAATATCATAAATTAGACTTGTTCGATACGCAACCAAAACTATACGTATTATCATGCAAGTTGATCATTACAGACATTCCATTATCATATGCACATTTTTGAATCATTGGATCATTTTGTATAAATTTATGTTCCATCATTTTTGCGCACGCAACTTTCTGATGAAATTCAGAAATGACCTTTACAAGCTTGATTCTATCTTCATCCACTTCATCTTGAGAGAAACTCCCATCCGTATTGACGTATGCGCCATCTCTTTTCAAATATGCAATGCCACCATTCAATAATCCATACAATCCATAGTTGATTCCATTGACAATATTACTCATCCAAGGAATCACTAAACAATCATGAAAACAAAGATTAAAGAACGGAATTGGTAAACCAATTTGCTTACCATCTTGTTTCATCATAAAAGGATATGGTGCATAGTGACATGTATCAATATGATTGATAGCGAAGCCATTCACTTCTTCACTACTAACGATCATTTTCTTTTGATTTAATACATCAAATGTATCATTCCTATACTTCGCACAATCTTTACGACTCATGTTATATTCCAAAGAGAAATTTTCATCAAAAGGATTACAAGTAAAAACATCACAGTAAACACCATCACTATAAATCCCTTTTTCTTCTAAATATGTTTGATTTCTTTTCAAAAAGTATGGTGCTAATTGTGCAGTTAAATAAGATTGTTTTCCTCCTGCCCATACACTCATAAAATATGGTTTTTGATTACAATCATATATTTGATACGTTTCTTTAAAATCAGGTGAATCAAAATAGATATCATGATAATTATCATGAATCGTTAATATATCTCCATCTTTATGCATTGTTTCAATCAATTCTCTTAATGCAGGATAGCCACCTGTTCTTTCATCCATTGGATAAAATCTAGGATGTTGATTATCATATGCAATGCCACATCCATCTAAATGTAAATGGATATGTGAAATACCACATTCATGAAATTCTTTTAATTGTGTTTGAATACTAGAAATTGGAACAATTGCTTCATTCATTCCTTCTGTATGATAATAACGACTATCTTTTGATATCTTAGAATGAATACCTGTATGATAAACACAACTACCAATTAATTTTTCTAATACTGGTTTTTGTTTTATCTTTTCTTTTAATGTTATTAAACCATTCTTTTCATAGATTTCTCTTACACAATGTGCCATTTCATTGTAATCAAATAAATCATCATACAAATACAATTCTATTTTTCTTGAATAAGTAAGATGCGCCATAGAACTAAACGTACGCATACAAATTCTAGATATATTTCCATTTACGATCTTGTATCCACTATCATAATAATCCGTTACATACCATAGATAAGATTTCTGATTACTATAAAATCCCAATGCATTAACATAGGCATCACTACATCCAAAATATCCACCAAATCCAGGTGTATACGCAATATTATCTTCTGCATCCAACAAACAACCTTGCTGTAAAGGAAGAACTAATTTACCTTTTTCTGATTGAATCGTTCCTGGAAATATCATTTCATCAAATATCATTTCATCTTCCAATGCTTCCAAACAAAAATGAACGATATTATCTTCACAAATCAAACGAACTCGCAAACTCAAACCATCATGAATTCCTTCATATGTTATCTCTATTTCTTGTTCACTTTGTTGTACTTGAATCTTATTAGCATGATTCCATAAATACTTTTCTTTTCCCATGATGACTACCCATTCATTCGTATCAATGGAAAATGATGCTTGATTCTGTTCCAACCATAACGTTGTATCTTCTAATCTTATTTTCACCATGTTACAAGTATACATCTATTCATGATAGAATGAACGCATGAGAATTCTAATAACACCATTGATTTTATATCCACAAAGCTCAACTGCGTATTATATAGCGAATAACCTCGCTACACTTTTTACGATGCATGGACATACAGTAGCTATCAGTGCAGATAAAGAAAATCATTTCCATCATATTTCTTTATATCCTTCTCCATCTCGCAAGAAAACTATTTCCTTTACAAAACTATCAAAAAGAAATTATGAAGAATGGCTATACGCAAATGGTGCATCAAAATATAAATATTTAGAAGAAGACTATACTTGTATTTCTAAATGTGTTTCTAAGTTTCATCCAGATTTGATTATTACGATGGATCGTATTGCTGCAATCGTATTAGCGAGAAAAAGAAAAATTCCATGTTGGACGATCGTACATTCTGACATGTATAAAAATACATACTTTGATCCAAATTGTATGAATGGAATCAACCAATTATTAAACACACATAATTTAGAACAAGAGTTTAATATCAAAAATCTTTACGCTAAATGCGATAAAAGAATTGGTTTTGGCCCAATTGATGTTCAACCATTTCATCCAAAAGATGATATTACTAGAATAGGTGTAAATTCTATTTATCCTCCAAATACAATTCGTACAAATCGTGTATGTATTTTCTTTCAAGAAATCCATCAAAGACCAACTCAGCTTAGAAAAATGATCATTGATGCTTTTGCGGGTGCACCTTATTCTGTTTATGCATATTTCCCT
The DNA here is from genome assembly GCA_963638375.1 of Lachnospiraceae bacterium. Classification (GTDB taxonomy): domain Bacteria; phylum Bacillota_I; class Bacilli_A; order Erysipelotrichales; family Erysipelotrichaceae; genus Bulleidia. The sequence continues at coordinate 1,483 of CAVHRL010000041.1, read as the reverse complement.
AAATGCAAGCCAGAAACAATAGATAATATTCATTTCCTACAAAACACAAAAGCAGAACTACTTCCTGGTTCTATTGCTTGTATTCATGATGGAAATGATTATTTCACAAACCAATGTTTAGCACGAGGCATCCAACAACTCATCGTCACTAACCATGATTATATTCGTCACTCCAACGCACTATCTGCAGAGAGAAATAAATTTGGACTTGCGATATATGAAGATGAATTAACAATGTCAAAGTTATACGAACAATATCGTCTACTTTTATGTGATGATAAATATTACTATTACACACAAGCAATGAAAAAGATCACACTTGATGAAGGTGATCTTACTAATTTACTAGAATTTCTTTAATCTTCTTTCTTCTTTTTCGAAATCATTTCAACGATAGATACCGCTAAATCTTTTGGCATGAAGAAAGGTTGTGGTCCAAATGGATTAATGACAATGCCACCAAATCCCTTTTCCATGATTTCTTCTATTTCTTGATAATCCATCAACAAAGTAACCGCATCTTTCTCTTGCATCATCATTGACCAGCACTTCAATGCATCCCAATCAGTGAAAGCTGGAAGGATAAACAAAGATTCATCCGCAGTTGTAGATACAGACATAAAAGATACTTGTGCGTTTTCATTTAATGGATCCATGATATCCCCAACATGTCCGCCAACACTTTTACCAGCCACCAAAAACTTTGAATTGGCAATCATCCACAATAACATCGTCATGTATTTTTTATCATCTCTTAATGTATTATATCCACTAATCATTCCACGAATGCTCGGATTCTCTACATTGTTTTCTTGATTCTCAGAAACATTTTCTATGATGTCAGATAAAACCGTTCCAACTTGAATCTCTTTTGTTTGATCCGTCTTTTTGATTGTAATTTCGATATCTTTATCTTTTACCTTACGAACACTCATTCCATTTTCATGAATCTGAATGACACGTGTCAAATAATTTCCTTGTGATAAAGAATAAACAAACACTTCATCATTGTTATGAATCGTACCTAATACATACCCTTTTAATACGATATGTTTTTCTGTTTCTTTCACTTCTTCTACAATAAATGTATATCTTCTTCTTTTATATTTTTCACTTTTATGGATCAATGCATCAATTCTTGTTTTTCTTGTTAATAATTTTCTATAGTTTTGAATGTAATAGATCGTTCCACAAGCTACAAGACCAATTAGAATCATAATTGTGATATTATTCTTCTCTTGTTGTAAAGGATCATTGTTCTTTTCTGTCATAAACATTAAACAAGCATATAAAAATGACAGAACCAATGCAGCTAATACTGTATTCTTTCCCCATCTACCAATCCATTGTCTTTCACTTGCATATCCTTCAGAACGATCAAAATAAATATTCAAAAAACAAATAATCCCAAAAGAAGCTAACATAAATAAAACTATCATGAAAGCCACAATATAAAAGCCTTCTGTCTCAATTGGTGTATAGC
>CAVHRL010000040.1:0-17479 GCA_963638375.1 Lachnospiraceae bacterium | reverse complement strand
TTCAATAGTTCCGGTTGCGATTGCTTTGGCTATTGAAGTTCTCAGAAAACTCTCTGCTTGCTCTTTTGAAGTTGTCAAATAAAACCCCTGTCCAAAATCTTTTTTCTTTGCACATTTGGCAAGATCTGGTTCTTTCACTTCACAATAGCTCCCGTGATAGAGAATAAATCCATCTTTTAACTCATTCATTGATCTTTATCCCCTTTCTTTCTACAAACTCTGTAATATCTTCAAGTATAGCTTCATCACCTTCGCATTGGAATGTCCCATAACATTTTTCTATATACCCAAGAACATCGGCTTCTTTAAACAAGTGGACAATCTGATCAACAGGTAAATGCCACTCTTCTGAAGCAAGTCGAATTAATCTTGTCTGCATAAAAGTAATCTCTGTTTTTTCACTCATTTTGAATCCTCCTATATTTCTTGTCTAACAAAATTTTGTCCCTTTCTTTTTGTGTTACAAATCCATCCACAAAATACAACTATGCTACTTTTAACTTTACATTTGACACTATACAAATTTGAGTTTCCATTAATCATCATATCAACTAATCTAAATAATCCATCAGATATAATAACAGTGACAACTATATTATATTTATTTTTCATTATATGACGCAAACAACCATAGTAGCTCTAGTAATTTTAAGAATTTTCTGATGGAAATGATGTATGATTATTGAGGGAGAATTCATGAAGAAATCAGAAATAACAGTTACAGATAAATATACGATCATGATAGGTCTCAATGATAAAGATACATATGAACAAAAGTTTTCTACAGATACTTTAGTGAATATTATTAGAATCGTTTGTAAAAACTATTCTGTAGCATTTTCATTAAGTAGAAATGAAGGTGGATATATTCATGAAAATGGTCATTATACACAAGAAAATAGTTTAGCTTTATCTTTGATAGGAGCAACACAAGAAAATGTTGATGAGATAGCTGCAGATATTTGTGCATTATTTCATCAAGAATCTGTTATTATCTCAAAAGAAAAAGTAGAATCTTATTATTTAATGGAATCCATTGATTAGGAGGTGGTAAACATGGCATTCAAAAAAGATTTAGAAGATACACAAGATATCGATTTAGAAGAATACGATGATGAAGATGATGATTATGAAGAAGATAATCATAAGTTACCAATTATCATAGGTATTATTATTCTAGTCATATTCTTATTACTCATAGGAATGTTCCTATTATTCAAAAATCTAGGTTCAGATGCAAGCGAATCAGAAGCAACACCTACACCAAGTGCTCAAGCTACCGCAACTGCTGAAAGTTCTAGTACAACATTAGATTATTATTACTTGCAATCAGCGAATACAGCTATTATTGCACAATTAGATAACGATTACGGTTCAGGATATACAAAACCAAATATTGATCAATTTAAAGTCACTGGTTCTCAAACAAATCCAACGATTACATTTGATCTAACAATTGGTAGTTCTTCTCAAACAAATTACATCGTGCCTGCTGAATTCAATTTATCTTGGGATAGTTCTAACAGTAAATACAGCATCACAACATATTCCATCGATGATAAAGAAGCAAAGGCAAGCGGATGGGATCCTTCATCTGCAGAAACCGCAAAGAAAGAAAACCAAACAACGACTGGTTCTCAAGTAAGTAGCTTTGATGTTTCTGTATCTAGTAGTGTAACAGTATCAGTCACTTCAAAGAGTGATGGAAAAGTAACAGCGTATGCAATTGCTGAAGATGGCACAATGACAGAACTCGCTACAGCACAAAATGGTCAAGTTTCTCAAACAGTCAGCTTAGATCCAGGTAACTATACTTTAGCTTTATATGCAGAAGAAGGAACTGGATATAGTTGGAGTTACAATATCAACTAAAATAGAAAGATAGTCTTGTGATGGTTAAGGAGATACATAAAATTTGTATCTCTTTTTTTAGGCTAAATTAGCAATTTGGTGACAAAACATGTTTACTGTACCATTTTTGATACAGTAACATCGGTATGATCGTTCTACAATAATGGCACATTCAAGGAGAATAACCATTATGAACAACAATGAACTTATCGAATATTACAATAACTTAGATAACTATGCTCGCAAGAAGATTGATAAAGAACTTATAGATCTTACTACCGCAAAAGTAGAATCAAGAAACTACTGTATTAAAGTTTGTCCTAAATGCGGTGCAGATAACCCTGGTTTCGTCAAAGGTGGAAATGCCAATAGTGGTAAACCAATGTTAAGATGCTGTGCATGTAATAAACGCTTTACAGTAGACCATGGACAATTAACACATTATTCTCATCAAGATGAATCCAAATGGGATCAATTAATCATTGATACATTTTCCCAAGTATCTATAGAACAAACTGCTGCAAAGTTAGATATCAGCACTTACACAGTATGGCGTATGAGAATGAAACTTCTACATATGCTTGAAAAAATAACGGAAGATACAGTGGTATCTGACGAAATTGAGCTTGATGAAAAGTATTTTCGCAATTCTCATAAAGGAACAAAGATAGAAAATGTGAAACCTCGTAAACGTGGTGGAGCAGCAAAGAAACGAGGATTATCTAACGAACAGATTTGTTTACCAACAGCAGTACAAAGAAATGGTACTGCTGTTTTAAAAGCAACAAATACAGCTGCACCAAGTAGCAGTGATATCATGAAGCTGTTTAAAAGTATTGGTGAAAATAGTATGGCATGCATAGATGGTAAAACAACATACAACGAATTATTAGATAAAAAGCATTGTGAAAAAAGAGTAATGAAAACACATAAGTCATATACATCTATCGATCATTTAAATAATGTGAATGCATTTCATAATATGATAGAGAGATGGTATGTGAAGTATTGTGGAGTAGCAAGTAAATATCTGAATAGATACGCAGCATTGTTTGTATTAGTTAGAGAGTACTTAGGATGTGATAGCCAGGAAATATTGTTATCCATCAAGAAGAGATTACATCAGATAAGTGACTTTTTCCGCATAGTTGACATGAAATCTGAAGATTTGTTTGATTATTCAATTGCGTGAAGTCACCAATCTGCTAATATAGCCAAAAAAAAAAAAATCGCCTTTCAGCGATTTCATTTAAGAGCGAGTGATGAGAATCGAACTCACGTATGCAGCTTGGAAGGCTGCCGTTCTACCATTGAACTACACTCGCAAGATGGTGTTTCGGAAGGGAATCGAACCCTCGACCCACTGATTAAAAGTCAGTTGCTCTACCACCTGAGCTACCGAAACATCGACGGTGGTAAAAAAATTGGCTGGGGCAGCGAGGATCGAACTCACGATGAGGGAGTCAAAGTCCCTTGCCTTACCGCTTGGCTATGCCCCAACAGGCCGCCTAGTTCAGTATCAAAGATGATACGAATTAAACCAAATAATGGTGGAGACGGGTGGTTTCGAACCACCGAACCCAGAGGGAGCAGATTTACAGTCTGCCGCGTTTAGCCACTTCGCTACGTCTCCATTAAATAAATGGTGCCGACTATAGGAATCGAACCTACAACCTACTGATTACAAATCAGTTGCTCTGCCAATTGAGCTAAGTCGGCACAAAGTGGAGGTTAACGGGCTCGAACCGCTGACCCTCTGCTTGTAAGGCAGATGCTCTCCCAACTGAGCTAAACCTCCGTTTGTTTTATCAACACCTCTTAACTGAAGTGCTTAAATAATATACCATGGTATCAGAATAAACGCAACACTTTTTTTAATATTTTTTTAATTATTTTTTATTACATTTGAATTTTGGCTTAATTATCACATTATTTCATATCATTTATTTTTTTGTTTCTATATAGATAAAAGCGTATAATAAATAACGGTGATTAAAAATGTATAGAAATACTTGGGTAGAAATAAATTTAGATGCTATCTATGATAACGTTAAATACACAAAAGAACTTTGTGGTAAAAAATATATTGCAGTCGTGAAAGCGAATGCTTATGGAAATGGTGATTTACAAGTTGCGAAAACTTGTTTAGAAGCTGGTGCTGATATGCTAGCTGTTTCTTCTTTAGATGAAGCATTGATCTTAAGAAATAAAGGATACGATGGTGATCTATTCATTCTTGGTGCGACAAACGTAGAAGATGTCCCTATCTTAATTGAACATCATATTGCGACTGCTGCTTTTTCAAAAGAATGGGTTGATGCTGTATGTTCTTCTCATTGTGATGGTCTAACTGTTCATCTAGCGTGTGATACAGGAATGAATCGTTTAGGATTCAAAGATAAAGATGAATTAAAAGAAGCATTGCATACTTTAGTTGCATCTCATTGTAATGTAGAAGGTATCTTTACACACTTCTACTGTTCTTCTGAACCAGATCACATCAAAACAAATAAACAATTCTCTTTATTTAAAGAATTTGTAGAATATTTAGATCATTCATTTAAATGGATCCATTGCGACAATAGTGACGCAACAATATTTTTTAAAGATGATATATCAAATGCATGTAGAGTTGGTATTTCATTATATGGCATTTCTCCATTTACCACTTCTTTAAAACCTTCTGTTTCTTTATATACACAAGTATTCATGTGTAAAACGATCCATAAAGGAGAAACGGTTGGATATGGTGCGATGCATACTGCACAAGAAGATGAAATCATTGGAACATGCCCTATTGGTTATGCGGATGGATTTATTCGAAAGAATAAAGGTAGAAAAGTATATGTAGATGGAATGTATGCTGAAGTTGTTGGAAATGTATGTATGGATCAAATGATGATTCGTTTACCGCATGAAATTCCTACTGGTTCCAAAGTAGAAATTTTTGGGGAACATATTGATATTGAAGACATGGCAAAAGAATTAGATACGATTTCTTATGAAATTATGTGTTTGATATCTGAACGTGTTACAAGAAGATATATTCGTCATAATAAGATTCAAGAAGAATGTAATTTAAGATTAGAACACAGTAAAAAGAAGTGATCAAATATCACTTCTTTATTGTTATACAAACAATTTCAGGGTTGTTATACAATCTAGGAATATGTGGATTACCACTCGCTAGGCCTCTAGAAATTACTAAGTATTTATTCTTTATACGATGGATTCCTTCATAGTATTTTGGAAATAGGCCTTGTTGAGGTGCATAGATCCCCTTGTTTATAAAAGGAATTCTCCATTGTCCTCCATGAACATGTCCACTAATGATCAAATTACAATGAATCTTTTGATAAAAATCAATATAATCTGGTCTATGCGAAATTAAGATTCGATAGTTTTCTGTCTGAAACATTGCATCCAATTGTTTTGTTTCAATGTTTGCTTTTCTGCCCATATCACTTAATCCACAGATTTCTATTGTTGTATTTCCTTTTTGAAATACTTCTGTTGTATTTTCTAATACATGTACACCCATTTGTTTGAGTTGATTTCTTAAGTCATCAATTTCTTTTAAGTACTGATCGTGATTTCCAGATGTAAAGTACACTGGATAATTTTGTAATACAGAAATCAATTCAAAAGAAATATTAAAATCTCTATCAATATCAAATAAATCCCCAGGAATCACAATCAAATCTGGTTGTATTTTATCTATGATCGTTTTAATTCTTTCTTGTTTATTTCCAAATCTTCTACAATGTAAATCAGCTAATACACATATTTTAATTTCATCATTCACTTTCTTTGTATGAATGATATATTCTGTAGTATCGATCTTATGATATTGAAATCCACATCCTAAAAATACACCTGTTCCTATCAATGAACTCTTTAATAATTTATTCATATAGCACTCCAAAATCATTTAGAATATAGTTTCTTTGAATATTTTTATATAGTTTTCCATTTGCGAATATCGCATAAACAAATTCTTCTTCTCTTTGTTCTATTTTTTCTATGACTCCATATAATGTTATCCCTTTATACACAAACGAAACTGTATGTCCTACTCTAAGTTTTTCCATGTATTCATCATACACGATGTTAAAAAAAATGAATAGCGACAACGCTATCCATTTCTATCCAGTATAAGATTGATCTTTTGTATTCTTGAAATTCTGTTTTTCTAACCAGATCTTTTCTTCTTCTGTTTCAGGAATATCAATTCGTTCGATTTTGAAAATAACAGGTCTTGTCCCATCATTACAACAAGCAATCATCATACGATCATCATTTGTCCAATTATGCATAATTGATCCACCTTGTAGTGCAGTATAAACATATCTACTGATTGCATCCCATGCTTCACCACAAAACTTTCCATCCATCAAATGATAAAAATCATCTTGTTCTTTGTTTCGTTTGAGTAGAAAAGTTTGGCCAACTTGAAAGAAAGGACAAGGTCCAGATTTCGGATCAGCTAAATATGTTTCTTGATAATCTGGAAATACTTTTTTATCTAAAACTGTAATTTTACATTCATGTTTCATATGCTTATGGTCTTAACTTTAATAATCCTTCTTTTGCTTCAGAAGAACCTACTTTCAGTTTTTCGATTTCTTGATACTGATCTGGATTTGTTACAAGGATTGGTGTAATCACAGAATATCCTTTTTCTTTGATCGCATCTATATCAACTTCTACTAATAAATCACCTTGTTTAATTTTTTGTCCTTGTTGCACTTTCACATGAAAGCCATCTCCATTTAACTGCACCGTATCTAATCCAATATGAATCAATAGCTCTGTACCATCTTCACTTGTCAATCCAATCGCATGTCCTGTTGGAAACACAACAGAAACTTCACCACTAACTGGTGCGTAAAATTGATTCTGTTCCGGAATGATTGCAACACCCTTCCCTAACATTTCTTGAGAGAAAGTTTCATCTGGCACTTCACTTAACGGAACTACTTTTCCTTTTACTGGACTAAAAATAACGATTTCTTTCTCATTTGATTCTTTTGGATCTTGATATCCCCAAGTCCATACTAGGATAAAAGTCGCTACAAATGCAATCAGCATTGAAATACATGCATTGATCAAATTCCCCCAACCATCATTTCCTATATACGCTACCATTGACAAAAGACCAGGAGAGCAGAAACTAAAACACTTCACATCCATGATACCGGCATATAAACCACCTAATCCGCCACCAATCATGACACAAGCTAACACTTTTTTATACTTTAATGTGACACTAAATAAAGCAGGTTCTGTAACACCTAGAACAGCTGTCAATCCAGAGGATAGTGCTATTTGTTTTAAATCTTCTTTCTTTGTTTTAAAAGCGACTGCTAAAGAAGCTGCACCTTGTGCGATATTACTAGGTAAATTTCCTGGGCCACAAATTTGTTCAAAGCCTTGTGCACCAATGGATTGAATCATAAACGGAACAATACCATAATGCATTCCTGTTGTTACCATCAATGGAAATATAGCTCCAATGATCGTAGGAACAAGCCATCCAACATGAGCACTCAAAAAGTTTAAAGCTGTACTAATTCCTACACCCACAACAAATCCAATTGGTCCTAAAACAATAAATGTTATAGACGCAACGATCAAAAGCGTAAGTAATGGTTTAAAGAAGAACTTAATCATCTTTGGAATGATTCTATCTAAAAATCGATCAACATACTTCAATAAAAACACCATCAGTAAAACCGGAATAACACTAGAACCATAGGAAGCTAATGTAACAGGTATCCCAAACATTGAACTAAAATGAATATTATATGCATCTGTAATCAATGCATTGTAATTTGGATGCAATAAAGCACCTGTTATCGCAACTGCCATATATGGATTACATCCTAATTTCTTAGAAGCAGTTACCGCAAGCATCATTGGTAAAAAATACAATGGTGCATCTCCTATGATATTAATAAAGTAATATGTATTACTTTGTGTACTTAATCCCAACAAGACCGCTAAAGCAAGCACTGATTTCACAAGACCCGCTCCAATAATAGCAGGTAAGATTGGTGTAAAGATTGACGCAATGAAATCAAATAGTTTTTCCGATAACTTTACATTCTCTGGTTGTGTTTTACCAGCATCCGAAATATGTAGTTTAGAATGGATTGATGCATATGCTTTAGGAACTTCATTTCCAATAATAATTTGAAATTGACCTCCATTTTGCGCAACACCTAAAACCCCTTTTATCGCTTTAATCTTATCTTTATCTGCCATTCCATCATCTTTCAATGTAAATCGCAATCTTGTAGCACAATGTGTTAATCCTAATATGTTTTCTTCACCACCAATATATTTGATGATTTCATTTGATAAATTATCAAAATTCATTTCTTTTTCCTTCTTTCTTTTTCTTATTTTGTGTTACGATTTTCGTACTAAACACAAAGGAGCTAATACTTCAATGTTGATTCCACGTTATTATTTTTCAAATGATTATGTTGCTTTTTATGATGCGTTATTGAAACAACCTCATACAAAACGTAAAATTCAAAAAAATACGTATTTATGGAAACCTGGCGAATTCATCCAAAACATTTACTATATTGAATCTGGAATTTGCCTCACTTCTGCTACTCATGAAGATGGTCATCAAAAAATCTTATATTTCACTAGTAAAGGTAGTCTCGCTCCTGGTTTTCATAATTCTCAATTCAAGATTGAAAAATCAATTACTATCAAAGCAATCACAGATATGGAAGTTCTAGAATTCTCACAAAAAGATATCTATAACATGTATCTTACTAACCCTAAATTCAGTGCAGTTGCGTTTGAAAACTATGCCAAATTAATCAATCTATTAATCTATGAAACTGCGCATCAGGAATACAACAATTCTTTTTTGAAACTATGTAATACTTTATATCTTTTTTCTAAAAATCATCGTTCTACAAATGAGATCAAGTTATCTCAAGAAAATATCGCTGACATACTCGCAATCAATCGTGTGAATGTCGCAAAATGTCTTTCTCGCTTAAGAGATGAGGGTATTATTATTCCTCATCGTAATTGGATTGAAATCATTGACTTCAAAAAACTAGAAAACTATTGTTCTCAAGAAACACTCATGGAATTGTAATTAGATGTTTTTAGCTATTTGATAACCTTCATTTACCGCATCCGCAATCTTTCTAACTCTTTTACAATCTCCAATTTGATATACTTCATCGACAATATCTAATAGATCATCATACAAAGTAGATTTATTTCGATAGCCCATTGCGTTGATCACATGTTCTGCTTGTATCATTTCTACGACACCATCATGTTCTACAATGACGCCCTCTTTACTAACTTCTTTTAGTTTTGTTTTTACGTGAAGTTGTGCTCCTGTTTTCGCTAATACATCTAATTGAGAATGTCTTGTTACATAAGATGTATCCTTTAACACATCATCTTGCATTTCTACAATATGCACTTTACATCCTTGTTGCGCTAAAACATGTGCAGTTTCACAACCTACTAATCCACCACCAACAATCACTACTTCACCTGATAATTGTTTTTTATTTTGTAGGAGTTCATCCGCTGTAATTGTGTTTTCAATTCCAGGAATTGGCGGAATGATTGGTTGTGCTCCAATGGCAACGATTACGACATCAGCTTGATACTTCTCAATCATTTCTGCACTTGCCGTAACACCGAATTCCACTTTTATTGATGATTGTTTAATTTCTTCTTGTAGATATTCTAAATACTCTAAATAATGTTTTTTATAACTAGGAGATGCCACAATCTCAAGTTTTCCACCGACTGACTCTTTCTTTTCAATAAGGACAACTTCATGGCCACGTTTTTGTGCTGTTAAAGCCGCTGTAATACCTCCTGGTCCACCACCAATTACCACAACTTTCTTTTTTGTTTGTGCGAGTTGTATTTTTCCTTCGTATTCTAAGCCAAATTCCGGATTCACTGCACAATGTGCTGCTTTTCCTTCCCATAATGTGTGTAAACAATAATTACATCTCAAACATGGTTTTTCTTTTTTATTATGAAGTACTTTATTTACCCAAGAAGGATCTGCGATCCATTTTCTACCTACGCTAGCAAAATCAATCAAATGTTTTTCTAACATTTCTTGCATTTCTTCAGCGTGTGATAGCTTATTTTCAAAAATCACAGGTTTTGTTACAGATTGCTTAAATTTGATGAAGTTCTTTGTATACTCTTCATTTGTCACATAAGCACTAGGTACAATGTATTCTTGATCATAATAATTTCCAATTCTAAGATGGAATGCATCCACCAAATGCAATGCCTCTAACTTTTGGGCAATCGCAATCGTTTCTTCGATCACAAGACCTCTTTGTTCTGAAACACCTTCAGGAAGTAAATCATCCATGTTCAAACTCACAATGATTGGATAGTTTTCCCCAACAACCTTCTTTACTTCTTGAATCGTTTCAATTAAAAACTGCATTCTTTTTTCTTCACTACCACCATATGCATCTGTTCGTTGATTCCATGCAGGTGATAAGAACTGGTTGATGAGATAACCTCCACCACCCATCACTAAAAGTGCATCAAATCCTGCTTCTTTTAATCTTCCAGCAGCTTGTGCATAAGTTGTAATCATGTGTTTGATTTCATCAACAGTCATTGCTCGTGCTTTGATTGATGGATCGTATTGTGTTTGACAATCCGAAGGAGCCAATGGTGGTACGCCATCTAACAATGTATCAGCGTATCTTCCACTTCCCATTGTCAATTCACAAGCAATTTTAGCGCCATAGACATGTACCGCATCTGCAGCTTCCGCAAACTCTTTAATTCTTTCTTGACGATCAATAATTGGAAATTGCATGTCTCTTGGATATGGCATGATTTCTTGTTCTGCTTGCGTAGCACATGTGAACAATAATCCACATCCACCTCTCGCTCTTTCTTCAAACACTTTTACTTGTCGATGCGTCATACTAGAATTTTCTGTGTTTCCATCAAAAAACTTGAAATCCATTGGGGCCATACAAATTCGATTCTTCAATTCCATTGTTCCAATTTTTGCGGGTTTTAATAATTCTCCATACGTATTCCTTTTCATTTGTCCTCCTACTTTTATGTACGTACTGAATCTATCATTCTCGCCTAATTCCTTCTGTAACAAAAACTACACAACAAAAGAAATCTTTCTCTTTTTTTCATGATTTGAGATAAAATACTGATATGGCAAAAGTTTATATTGGTGAAAATGTTGTATTGAAAGGAAATTATTCAATTTCAGATAACTGCTCTATTTGGCACAATACGGTCATTCGTGCAGATAGTGATACTATCACGATTCAAGAAAACACAAATATACAAGATCTAGTTATGATTCATACAGGATTTGATCAAAGTCCTGTTCATATTGGCAAAAACGTAACGATTGGACATAGTGCTATCATCCATGGTTGTACGATTGGTGATCATTGTTTGATCGGTATGGGTGCAATCATCATGAATCATTCTAAGATTGGAAACAATTGTATTGTTGGAGCTGGTTCTTTGATTACTGAAAATAAAACATTTCCAGATAATGTATTGATTCTTGGTTCACCCGCAAAAGTTATTCGTGAATTAACAAAAGAAGAAATTGAAAGTATCAAAAACAATGCAGATTTATATATCACTGAAGCAAAGAAAGAATTGAAAGAAATATCTTTATGAAAAAATTATATTTAGTAAGACATGGTGAAACATTATTCAATCAAAAATATCTAATTCAAGGAACTTGTGATTCTGCTTTAACACCATTAGGTCACTCACAAGCAAAAGAAGTCAAAGAATACTTCGAACAAAATCATATTACATTTGATCATGCATACTGTTCTATGATGCATCGCACAGAAGAAACACTTTTAGATATTACTTCTATACCATATGAAAGAAGAGCTGAACTCAATGAAAGAAACTATGGTTCATTAGAAGGTGAAAGTAGAAAGATTGCGGAACATTTAGATTGGCAAGCCAAAAGTAAATTATATGAATATTGTGGAGGAGAAGAGGAAGAACATTTAATTCAAAGAATGAAAGATTTCATGCTTGAAATCTTAAATAAAGAAGATCATCAAAGTGTGATTTGTGTATCCCATGGTGCAGCAATTTCCTATTTCATGTTCCATATTGATGTGGATTTTAATATTCATCGTTTAAAAAACTGTCATGTTTTAGAACTAGAATATGATGGAAACTATCATTTCGTTAATGACTTCGCACCAAAAAATGGTTAGCTTAAATTAGCTAACCATTTCTCTTTCTTTAAACGATATAGGAATAGTAATCCCCTACATGACAATTCCACTGCCATCGCAATCCAAACGCCATACAATCCAATATTCTTTGACAAGATATATGCCATTGTGATTCTAACGCCCCAAATACTAACAAGATTAATGATACCCGGAACAAATGTATCCCCTGCTCCTCTCAATGCACCACTGGCAACAATACTAGCCGCAAATAAAGGTTCCGCAAACAGTTCTATTCTTAACACATCAATTCCTAATTGTTGTACTTCTTTGACTGGTGTTAAAAAAGAAAATACGTAAGGACATAAGAAATACATCACTGCACCAGTACACGTCATAATGATCATACCCGTGATTGTCGTTAACCACGCAAAAGATCTCGCAAGATCTTTTCTTTGTGCTCCAATTGCTTGACCAACCATTGTAGTCGAAGCACTACCAATTCCATAACCTGGCATATAACAAATTGATTCTGCAGTCACCGCAAAAGAATTCGCCGCAATCGCAACTGTTCCTAATGGTGCAACAATACGTGTGGAAACGACTTGTGCACCTGTTGTAGCACATTGTTCCATTGCCATAGGAAAACCAATTTGAAATGCTTTAGAAAGAATTTCTTTCTGAACGATCCAATGTCCTTTCAACCCTAAGAAAGAAATATTATTTTCTTTCTTAATTGCGTAATACAAAAGAATCATCATAGATATTAGAATTGCCAAAGATGTACCAAGTTGTGCACCTAGAACACCAAGTCCTGCTCCAATCACTTTAAAATGCATTCCAAAGAAAGAAACAATTCTTGTTGGAAAAATCAAAAAATAATTTAACACAACATCTGCACAACACATAATTGTCGCAACAATTGATGGGACTTTCATATTTCCTGCACACTGCAACATATTCATGCATAACGTATTCATTTGTCTAACAGGAATAAATAACGCAAAGAAAAGAAAATAATATCTTGCATCTTGCCACAAAGAAACATCAGCCCCTAACCATTGCGGTAAAACAAAAGATAATCCAACACCAATCATCCCAACAAATAGTGATAATACAAGACTCACCAAAATAGATTGTTTGAATATCACCTTCGCAAAATCTTTCTTACCAGCACCAATTGCGTGGGCAACTTGTACAGAAAAACCTGCTGCACAAGCCATGATTACGCCACCAAACAACCATGTCGTAGAAGAAACTAATCCAATTGATGCACTTGCACGCGCACCCAAAATTCCAACCATCGCCGCATCAATATACTGCATGATAATTTCACTGATTTGTGCCAAGATTCCAGGTAGAGAAAGTTGATAAACCAGTTTCAGTTTATCTTTCAATGACATATTTTTTTGATTACGTATTTCGTCCGCAAAATCTATTTTCATCTGGATCCTCTTTTATTTCAAACGCGGTAGATTCCATCTGTAATGAATTGCACAATAACGAATGAGAACTGTCACTAAAAAACTAATGATCATTGCGTTTACTTCACCAATTCCAAAATACAAATATACAAATATCAAACTACCAATGATTGCCGCAACACCATATACTTTTTCTTTCATGATAAGTGGCATTTCTCCCGCTAATATATCTCGAAAGATACCTCCACCAATTCCTGTCAAAGTTCCTACAAATATACACAAAAAGGAATTATCCGCATATCCATTTTCAATCGCAGTTAAAGATCCCATGATCGCAAATATCGCTAAACCAATCGTATCTGTAATATTCAAAATCAAATCAGATAAATTTTTATGTTTTTGAATTTGCCCAATTTCTTTATATTCCACAATAAATGTAATAACAGAAAATATAAACGCACAAATTACATATGCAGGATTTAAAAACATCATTGGAGGATGAATTCCTAAAATCAAGTCACGAATCAATCCACCACCAACAGCAGTAATACAACCTAAAATAATTGCACCAAAGATATCCATCTTTTTCTTTTTCGCAACAACGACACCACTTACCGCAAATGCAGCACTACCAATCATTTCTAAAATCGTTATAAACTGCATTCTGTTTTATCCTTGAAGACCCATTTCTGAATGATCCAATTCGCTATCACTGCACTCATCGTTCCAATCAGTGCTCCACATAGTACATCACTTGGATAATGCACACCAAGATACAATCTAGAAAAGCCAATCAAGAAAGCTAATATCCAAGCTACAATGACATATTTTTTTTGTTTCTTTCCGACTGCTAATTGCAGTGCCATGACACTAGAAAATGCCACTGAAGTATGTCCAGAAGGAAAGGAATAATCACTCTGGATCCCAATCAATCGAATAATATCATCAAATGCATCATATGGTCTTACACGTGCAACCATATTTTTGATCCAAACATTGACAATCAATGCATTCACAATAATTGCCAAAGCCATCACAATTCCTATTTTTCTAGTTTTCTTAAAAATCAGTAAAAGAACACACAACACGATCCAAAATAAACCATGTTCACTAAATAAAGTTATGAATTTCCAAAATGGCGTTATAAAATCATAACGCAAATGATTCTCTATCCATAAAAGAATCATATGATCAATATTTGTAATCATCTTATATCCCTCTTCTAAAATTTACATTTTTACAAAACGCACTTAAAAATTATATCAAAATTTTACAGTCAATATTCTAACTTTTCTATAAGAAGCGTAAAATATTTATTCACGGAGGTACCTTTATGAGAAAATCATTAGATATGTTAAACGGAAATATCGCAAAATTAATACTATTGTTTTTCTTTCCAATTTTATGCGGATCTTTATTTCAACAGCTTTATAATACGGTTGACGCAATCGTTGTCGGAAATTTTGTTGGTAAAGAAGCACTAGCTGCTGTTGGTGGATCAACAGGTACCGTCATCAATTTATTCATTGGTTTTGTGACAGGCCTAGCGAGTGGTGCGACAGTCGTTATTGCACAATATTACGGAAAACAAGAAATTGAAGGTGTTCAAAAGGGTGTTTATTCATCTATGTTTTTAGCGATCGTTTTAGGTGCTTTTTTAACAGTATTTGGTTATTGGTTTACACCACAAATCTTAGAGTTATTAAATGTACCTAATGATATTATTGATTTATCTATTTTATATATGAGAATCTACATGATAGGAATGATTCCATCTTTGATTTATAACAATGGTGCTGGTATTTTAAGAGCAGTTGGAGATTCTAAAAGACCATTATATTTCTTGATTGCATCTTGTATCACAAACATTGTTTTAGATATTGTATTTGTTGTGATGTTCCATTTAGGTGTTGCTGGTGTGGCAATTGCGACAACAATATCACAAATCGTTTCTTGCGTATTAACACTTTATGTCTTGGCGAAAACAGAAGAAAGTTATTCATTCCACCTAACGAAATTATATTTTGAAAAGAATATTTTAATTCGTATCATCGAAATTGGATTTCCAGTAGGAATACAATCTTGTTTGTATAGCGTTGCCAATCTTTGCATTCAATCTAGTATTAATAGTTATGGTACAGATACCGTTGCTGCATGGGCTGCATTTGGAAAGATCGATGCAATGTTCTGGAATGCATCTGGTGCTTTAGGACAAGCAGTATTGACATTTTGTGGGCAGAACTTTGGAGCCGGGAAAATTGATAGAGTCAAAAAAGGAATTCATGTTGGTGTATTGATTTATATGATTGGTGCTGCAGGAATTTCAGCTACTTGTTATTTCGGTGGAAATCTTTTATACCATCTATTCACGCAAGATGCCACTGTCATTCAAATTGGTCTAGATGTCCTACAATTCACTTGTCCATTTTGGATCACCTTCTGTTTTGTAGAAATTCTCGCTTCAAGTATTCGTGCTTGTGGAGATTCATTTGTCCCAATGATCATTACAGCTTTAGGAATTGGTGCTTTTAGAATTTGTTGGATCTTCTTCTATGCATCCAATACCTTATTTGATACCATTGTTTGTTATCCAATATCTTGGGTCATGACAAGTATCTTGTTTGTTATTTATTACTTACAAGGTGGTTGGTTAAAGAAAAGCTTAAAACAAAGAGAAAAGATTCTTAAAAACGTTTAAAAGAGATGCATCGCTGCATCTCTTTTATTCGTATAAGGTTCTCAAAATTTTAAACTTCTTCTGCGATTTTGATATTTTCACGAATACCATCACAACATTCGCGGAACTTTTTCTTTTCTTCCTCGTTCAAAGGTAATTCTAAGACTTTTTCAAATCCATCTTTTCCAATAATACATGGGACTCCAGCATAAATATCCGTTTCTCCATATTCGCCATCTAACGCACAAGTCGCTGAAAGAATAACTTTTTCATCATGGAATACCGCATTGATCATCCTTGTGACTGTTGTCGCAATGCCATATTCTGTACATTGTTTTCCTTTGAATGTTAACCATCCAGCTTCTATGACTTCTTTCATCAATTTTTCTTTATCAAATTGAAATTGAGGATATTTCTTTTCTAGAACGGATAATGGAACACCTTGGAAATAAACACTTGACCAAGGACAGAATTGATAGTTTCCATGTTGACCAATCATAAATGCTTCAATTGAGTTATGATTCACAGTCGTATATTGACTTAGTTTTGATAACAATCTAGATGTATCTAAACATGTTCCCGTACCAATCACATGACCTTTAGGTAGTTCTAAAATGTTTGCGATTTCTCTTGTGACAACATCACAAGGATTCGTTACATTTACAACGATACCTTTAAATCCACTCTCTTTGATTTGTTGTGCACAAGAACGTGCAAGTGGAATCGTAAATTTCAATTCTGCTGCTCGATCTGTATTCCCAACTAATAAACCTACATTGCCTGCCGTATATACGACTACATCACAGTTTCCTAAATCTTGAAATGTGCCAGCATGTACATAACACTTTTGTTTTGCGTAAGGCACAGCGTCATTTAAGTCTTGAACTTGACTTGTAAGTTTCACTTCATCTTTTGAAATTAAAACAAGTTCATCCGCAATTCCTTGTAGTAATAATGCGTAGGCAACATGTGCTCCGACATGTCCAATGCCAATAATTCCTACTTTTCTCAATTCCATACGATCACCTTCAATCTTTAATATATTTTTCATCCTGTTGTGGAATTTGATTATCACTATAATACCTTTCCACCTTCATATGCAAATCATATTTTTCACGAAGCTTAAATATTACATTCATCATTTCTGATTGATGATGTACATCTATTGATTCTTGATCTTTCCAACTATCAATCAATAACACTGTATTTTCATCATCCATTGGAAAGAAATATTCATAGCGTAGATTTCCCTCTTCGCTTCGTATCGCATCTACTGTTCCACTAGAAATCATTTCCTCTACGAATTTTCT
>CAVHRL010000039.1:0-17486 GCA_963638375.1 Lachnospiraceae bacterium | reverse complement strand
CCAATCAACAACTAAAATCATTCCTGAAAATGAAAACCCATTTTCTTGCATCCAATCATCTTCACTCGTTTTAATGTTCAATAAACTTTTATAAAGAATAGCTTGCGTATTTTCATCACTGATTTGTTGTATTCTTTTTTGTATCCAATGCCGTATAGAAGGTATTTCTTTTAATAATTGAATATCTTCTTGTTGAATGGAATAATAGATACCTTGATGATGTAACCACGCATCATAATTAAATCCATAAAAATGAGATGATGTACTAATTTCTTTTATTTCACCTTGAATAGAATATTGACCATCTATTTGTAATGGTTCATCTGTATAAACAATAATTTTTTCATTTTTATTTTGTAAAATTGAATAGTTTTGATTCACCTTGATTGCTTGCCCGTATTCCATGCTAGGAATTTCACTTGAATAAAAAGGAATACAAGTAAATAAACATGTCATCAATAAAAAGATAAATGAAAATCCAGGCACACGAAAATACCATATACAACACACAGCACATAATGAGGCGTACAGAAGATAGTTTTTAGTAACAAGAAATAAAAATAATAATAAAGAAAATAAAACAATATTCTCTTTTATATCTTTCATAAAGTAATAGATTCCTTTAAAGAATCAAACTTTGCTTGCCCTATTCCTTTTACATTCATTAAATCTTCAATGGTTTGAAACAATCCATTTGTTTCTCTATATTCAACAATTCTAGAAGCTAATGCTGGTCCAATTCCTGATAATTCTGTAAGGTCTGATGCGGTAGCTGTATTAATAGATACTTTGTTTGATGTCGCTGATGAAGTATGTGGTATTGTAACCACATCTGCATCTTTTAAAATCGTATTTGGATTTAATGATGAAGTATCAGCGTCATCACTTAATGTAATCAAGTCTAAAACATCATTGATAGTTGCATACATTGGTAATTCAACTCTTTTTTCATTAGTAACTGCCCCTCTTACAGTCACGGTTATTTTATCTTCTTTAGGATCCGATAAAATTACTGGTGTTAAATTCACAAATAAAATTGCACAAAATAATAAAAATAAGATTACTGAATGTCTTTTCATAAAAAGCACCTCCAATAATCTTATTCACATATTTTTTTCAATATCCAAAAAAAATATCAGAAAAATCTGATATTTACTTGATAGAAATAATTTCTACTTTATATGGTTTCGCTACTTCAACTGTAACAACATCTCCAACTTTAGTACCTAAAATTGCTTGAGAAAGAGGTGTTTCATTAGAAACTTTACCATTTAATGGATCTGCTTCTGTTGAACCAACGATTTGATATGTTTCTTCTTCCTTTGTATCTTGGAATAACAGTTTTACTGTACTACCAATTTGAACATTTTTCTTTCCTTTTTTCTTAGAATTGATTAATTCATAATGTCCAACTTGTAACATATTTTCCAATTCTTGGATACGATGTTCAACTTCAGCTTGTTTATCTCTTGCTGCATCATAGTCAGCATTTTCACTCAAGTCACCTTGAGAACGAGCTTCAGCTAATTCAGCTTTTACTTCTTCACGGACTACATGTACGAGATTATCATATTCATCTTGTAATTTCTTAAGACCTTCTTCAGTGACGTAAATCTTATTTTCTTCAGCCATTTTATTACTCCTTTTACACGCTTTGGTATTATAGCATTGTCCTCAATAGGATGCTAGAAATTTTTGTATTCAATAAATCGATAGCAACTGTATTTGTACCACCTTCAGGGATAATAATATCCGCAAAACGTTTTGATGGTTCAATAAATGATTCATGCATAGGACGAACTGTAGACATGTATTGGTTTACAACAGATTCCATTGTTCTTCCTCTTTCTTCTACATCTCGATTTAATCTACGGATAAAACGAATATCAGCATCTGTATCGACAAAAACTTTAATATCTAATAAATCACGAATGCTTTCATCTTGTAAAACAAATAAACCTTCAAGAATCAAAACATCACAAGGTAAACATTCTTCTGTAATATCACTTCTTGTATGATTTACATAATCATATGTTGGTTTATTAATAGATGATCCAGAACATAATAAGTGAACTTGTTCCACTAATAAATCATTATCAAATGCATCTGGATGATCGTAGTTTGTTTTAATACGTTCACTCATTGGTTTATCTGCTTGATCTTTATAGTAATCATCCTGACGAATAACTAATACTCTACTCATATCAGAAAACTCTTCTTGAATACGTTTAGAAATAGAAGTTTTCCCTGATGCAGAACCACCAGCAATTCCAATAATTAAAGGTTTCATTTTGTAATCTCCTTATAATCGACTAATTCATCGTTTTCGTTATAATGAAAAATATAATGGAATGGGTAAAAGCCTTTTAACATTCTTTTTAAAAAGATACGATCACCTTCCCATAAATTTAATGAAAAGATATCTGATTGATTTACAAATACGAGTTGTCCTTCATTACATTCATGCATTTTACCAGTGTATTGATTTGATGTATAAATATAACAAGTTTCATCTTCACGATGAGGATATTGAAATAAGATAGAACCACATTCTTGAAAAGATTGAAGAATGAATCCTGTTTCTTCAAATGTTTCACGAATCACACATTGATCTTTTGTTTCGCCTATTTCTAGTTTTCCACCAACACCAATAAATTTATCATGATTCACATCATTCTTCTTTTTGTTTCTATTTAAAAATAACCACTCATCTTTTCGAATCAAATAAATACAAGTACTATAAATCATATTAATAACAAGTTAAGTATTTTGAAACGTTAGCGTTATGTTCATCTAATGTTTCAGCGTAATAAACAGTACCATCTCCACCAGGACAAACATCTGCCATGAAATACAAATAATTCGTATCTGCAGGTGAAATAGCTGCTTCTAAAGCTGCTTCTCCAGCATTTTCAATAGGACCTGGTGTTAAACCAGTATGTTTATATGTGTTATATGGAGAGTCATAATCTGGATTTACTTCACAAGATTGCCAATTATCTTCTTGTTTATCAAAATCAATTGCGTAACAAACAGTAACGGAACTTTGAAGCATCATTCCTTGATTTAATCTGTTATAGAATACAGAAGCCACTTTAGCTAGATCATCAGGATTTGTGCCTGCTTCATATTGAATGATAGAAGCCATTGTATAAATTTCCGCAACGGAATAATCACTAGCTTCAATTTGATCTTTATATTTGTTGAATACAACTAAAGACTGATCTAATAAAGTCGTTGTAATTTCTTCAGCTGTTGTTTCTTTATTAATATAATATGTTTCAGGAGCTAAATAACCTTCTAAATAGATTCTTACATCATCTTTAAACATTTCATCTGTAATAAAAGGATATTTATCTTTTTGGGAATTGATCCAATCTTTATTATTCCACAAAGATAATAAATCATCAGAGCTGACATTCGTTACTTCTTCAAATTTCTTTGCGGCATCTTTTGCCCAATCGCCTTCAATAATTGTTACAGATACTTGATCTCTTTTAGCAGCATTTTGATCATTTAGATACGTGAACATTTGTTTAATATCCCAACTTTTATCTAATGTAAAAACACCTTGTTTTACATCTGTAAGATTATTTAAACGAACATAAGTATATGCAACATCAGCATTTTTAATGATGCCTTCTTCTTGTAATTTATTCGCAACATCTTTTGCGGTGGAACCTTCTTCAACCATAAATTTCACTTCTTCACTCGTAGAAGATACTGGTTGTAATCCAGAATATAATGTATAGATACCAATGCATAAGATTATTATTAAAATCGTAAGAATCACTGCTACGACTTTTTGAATCATTGGAGTTGTTTTTCTCTTTTTCATACGAAGTGCTCTTTCTTCCTCTGTTTCAACATGAGAAACATATTCATCTTTATATAGTTCTTCAAATGAAATTGGATTTGTTTTTATAATAGGTTGCTTGTTTGTACGTGCGTGTTTTGGTGCACCCGATACTTCATTTTTTTCATAAACTTTATTCAGTTCCTCTGAAATAACGGAAGTTTCTGTTTGATTTGTTTCAGCATCATCTTTGTTTTCTAATGCTTCAGAGAGTTCATCTTTTACACCAGGATCATCATCTTGTAAGGATGATGGAATTTCAGGATCGATTAATTTAAGATTTTTATCTGTCACCCATTTCGTACGTCCATTATCTACGATTTTATAGCGAGAAGTATTTGGGTTAAAGTCTTCAATTTCAACTTCATTTCCTAAATAATCAATTCTTGTGCCATTTCTATATTTTTGACCTTCTTTCAAAGTTTCTAAATCTAAAGAATTTTCATTTTTTTCCAAAATGATTGTTTTATCGATATCTTCTTTTTGATCGTTTTTAGAAACTTTAACTTCATCATTCAAAAGATCAGACACATTAGAATCATCAGTTGTTTGTTCGTAAGTAGGCGCTTTATCTAAAGCATCATTTCCAGCTAAATCTGAGGTAGTTTTTGTTTCTTTTACCGGTAGTCCATTTTCACGTAAAACACGCATGGCACGTGTTTTTTCACCTAATACAACATCAGGTAATTCATCTAGTTCTTCAAAATCAATGACTTCATCCTTCTTTGTATCAGTTGACATTATTCATTTTCCTCCAAGAAGGCACCTAAAACTTCCTGGCACATTTCCCATTCAGCTTCATCAGTAATTTCATTCATATTACCATCTTCATCATAGCTATATGCATAAACGTTACCATCATTTGCGTTTACATCTGTAAATAAAACATAACTTTTTTTGTTTTTGTCATCTTCAAATGTAAGAATGATTTCAACTTCTTTTTCTTGTCCATTTTCATCGGTAATAATCATTACTTTAGAATCTTCCATGTTTTTCTCCTTCTCAAATCAAAAGGCGTTTTGCGCCTTTTATTGTTGTGAATCTAAATAACGCTGTAATATTTGAACAGCAGCTAATTGATCAATCTTTTTCTTTCTATGCTTCCTTGAAACATCCGCCATCAACAAGATATTTTCAGACTCTTGTGTTGTGTTTCTTTCATCTTGCATCTTAACTGGAATACCACTTTCCACTTCTAAAACTTTTCCAAACTCTAAACAGATTTGAGCACGTTCGGCAACATCACCATTCTCTAGTAATGGTAATCCCAAAACGATAATATCTGGTTTCATTTCTTTAACAACTTCTAATACACGATCCATCGCAGTATCATAATCATCTGGTTTAAATCGTATCGTTTTCACTGTTGAAGCAATAAATCCTGTTTCAGAAAAGCTTACCCCACAAGTAACACTACCTAAATCTAAACCTAGGTATTTACTCATTATTTGTTTTCCTCTAAATAGAAACGTACCAATTCTTCAATGATTTCATGTCTTTCTATCGAAGAAATCACACTACGTGCATTATTATGAGATGAAATATAAGCAGGATCATTACTAATCAAATATCCAGCAAGTTGATTGATTGCATTATAACCTCTTTCATTTAATGCTTTTTCAACGTGTTTTAATACTTCTTTGATGTTTTCACGTCTTATTTCTTCTGCAGAGAAACTAATTGTTTCTGTCAAACCCTTCTGTGTCATAATAAAGTCCTCCTTGTAAAGAATATTTTACTCTAATAATCAACAATTGTATAGAATTCTACCATGAAAAAATATGAAAAAAGATGAGAAATACCCCATCTTTACTTCAATAATTCCTTTACTTTATCCATTGCATCATTGATCTTAGAAGCATCTTTGGCACCAGCTTGAGCCATATCAGCTCTACCACCACCATTACCACCACAAATCATAGCAGCTTGTTTTACGATGTCACCTGCTTTAAAACCCTTTGCGATTGCTTCCTTACTAGATGCACATACAAAAGTTGTTTTTCCGTCAACAACGTTAGAAATAAATACAAAACCATTGTTCAATTTATTTCTGAGTGTTTCAGCGTATTCTTTCAAACCCTTTGTATCTTTTCCTTCTAATTTTAAGATTAATGTTTGAATACCATTGATTTCTTCTGCATTTTTCAAAATAGAATCAGCTTCTGAAGCCATAGCTTTGCTTTCAGCTTCACTGACAGCCTTCTTTAAAGAAGCATTTTCTTCTAATAACTTCTGAATTCTTTCTTGTAGACCTTCATAGTTTTTCATCTTTAAAAGCTTAGCAGTATTCAATAAATATTCTTCTTCTTTCTTAAATGAAGAATAAGATTCCATCTTTGTTTCACAAGTAATACGTCTTACACCAGAACCAACTGATTCTTCTGATACGATACGGAAAGATCCTAGGTCATTTGTGTTATTTACATGTGTACCACCACAGAATTCTTTAGAGAAATCTCCCATAGAAACGACACGTACTTCATCACCATATTTTTCATCAAATAATGCAGTAGCACCTGTCTTTTTCGCATCATCAATTGCCATGACTTCAGTCGTAACAGGAATTGATTCATTGATCTTTTCATTGACGATTCTTTCAACTTCTTTGAGTTGTTCATCTGTTGGTTTTTCAAAGTGCGTAAAGTCAAATCTACCATATTCTGGACAGTTATAAGAACCAGCCTGTGCAATATGATCACCTAATACTTCTTTAAGTGCAGCTTGTAATAGATGTAATGAAGAGTGATTTGCACGTGTACGTTGACGAGAAGCATAATCATATTCTCCTTCTAGCACATCTCCAACATGTAATGTTCCTTCTACATTAGAAATATGATGTAGTGGTTGTTTATGAGGTGCTTTTTGAACATCAACAACATCCGCTTTAAATGTATCATTCCATACTTTACCTTGGTCTGCACATTGACCACCACTTTCTGCATAGAAACATGTTTCACTTAAAATAATGTCGCCTTCAT
Source organism: Lachnospiraceae bacterium (assembly GCA_963638375.1). Lineage (GTDB taxonomy): Bacteria > Bacillota_I > Bacilli_A > Erysipelotrichales > Erysipelotrichaceae > Bulleidia. Next base: position 10,652 of record CAVHRL010000039.1, on the reverse strand, counting down.
CACTTAAAGAATCAACTTTTACACCATCTTTAAATAAACCAATGACTTTTCCAGTAGAATGTGTATCTGTGTAACCAGTAAATTTACTATCTTCTGTGAAATCCATTAAGTCAGCAGATTGTCCATGCATAGATTGTTCATTTCCTCTAGCAGCACGTGCACGTTCTTTTTGTGCTTGCATCTCAGATTCGAATCCCTCTGCATCAACTGTATAACCATTATCCATAGCGATTTCTTCTGTCAATTCTCTTGGATATCCATATGTATCATATAACTTAAATACGACTTCACCAGGTAGTTTCTTTGTATCTGCATGTTGCTTTAAAGCGTCATTCAATAAAGCTTCACCATTATTTAACGTTTTATGGAAGCTTTCTTCTTCATTGCGTACAAGTTTAGAAACAAGATCAACTTTATCTAAAATATATCCATAATAATCTTTCATATTATCTGCACAAACTTGTACAAGATTATACATAAATGATTCTTCAATACCCAATTTAATTCCATAACGAACAGCTCTACGTAATACACGTCTTAAAACGTAACCTCTACCTTCATTAGAGAACATTGCTCCATCAGCTAAAGCGAAAGTAACTGTACGAATATGGTCAGCAATTACACGGTATGCCATTTTATATTCTGGCTCATTATAACTGTGTTTTGCATATTTTTCAGTTGCATGAATGATTGGTAAGAATAAGTCTGTATCAAAGTTTGTTTCACCATCTTGTAAGAAACAAACAAGTCTTTCCAATCCCATACCAGTATCAATATTTTTATGAGGTAATTCTTTGTATTCACTTCTATCTACTTCACCAGGTCTACAATCATATTGAGAGAATACAATGTTCCACAATTCTACATAACGATCATTTTCAATATCTTCGAAAAACAATTTTTCTCCAATACCTTCTGGATCATACTTTTCACCTCTATCAAAGAAGATTTCAGAGTCTGGTCCTCCAGGTCCTCTACCAATTTCCCAGAAGTTATCAGCATTTTTACAAATATGAGATTCAATCATTCCTGTCTTCACCCACAAATTGTATGCATCTTCATCGTCTGGATAAACAGTAACATAAAGTCTTTCTTTATCCATCCCAATCCATTCAGGACTTGTTAAAAATTCCCAAGCCCAAGGAATTGCTTGTTCTTTAAAATAATCACCAATTGAAAAGTTACCTAACATTTCAAAGAATGTATGGTGTCTTGCAGTTTTACCAACATTTTCAATATCATTTGTACGAATACACTTTTGAGCATTAGCAATTCTTGGATTTGTTGGCTTTTCTGTTCCGTCAAAATATTTCTTTAAAGTAGAAACACCTGCATTGATCCATAGTAATGTTGGATCGTTATGAGGAATCAAGCTTGCACTTGGTTCAATCATAAAACCTTTGGACTTAAAGAAATCCAAAAACATTTGTCGAATTTGATTACCTGTTAAATCTTTTTTCATAAAACCTCCATAATAAAAAACGTTCCAAATAACAGGAACGTTCAAAACGCGGTACCATCCTGATTCACATTTACATGTGCACCTTAATTAATCCTTAACGCGGAATACGATATGTTTTACATACTCTCCAAAGTAGCTTCATCATAAATCTTTATGAAACTTTTCACCAACTAGTTTCTCTCTATAAATAAAGTATTTATCATTACTTATCTTTTTCTTCGATTTGCAAAAATATGTTATCACTTTTCCGATTTAGAAACAAGTTTCTAAATTTGATTTTCAAAACAATCTTGAATTCTCTGCTTTAGATATGTTTGGCGTTCATGTCTTTCAGAAATCATACATCCGTTTAAAAATGCATTTTTATCTCCAACCATAATCAAGGATTTTTTACTACGTGTAATTGCAGTATAGATTAGTTTACGATTTAACATGATCGTATGTTGCGTCGTAAATGGCATCATAACAATCGAATATTCACTTCCTTGTGATTTATGTACAGAAATACAATACGCTAATGTGATATTCATAAAATCTTCTGGTTTATACTCAACTATTACATCTTGAAAAGAAACAACAATCGTAGTCTTTTTATCTTCACTCATAGAAGGAGGAATGATTTCTTGAATAATACCTACATCCCCATTATATACTTGGTCATCTGGTTGATTTTTTAACTGTAATACTTTGTCCCCTTCTCGAAATGTAATATACCCTAATTTCACTTCGAATTTATCATTTGATGGTGGATTAAATGCTTCTTGTAATGCTTTATTTAAAACATTGATTCCTGCACTTCCATTGTACATGGGTGATAATACTTGAATATCTTCAATAGAATAATTTTTCTCAATGGATGTTTGTACAAGTTGAACAATGATTGATTTAATATCTATTGGATTACATTCTAAAAACATGGCATCTTTTTTATATCTTTCAAATTCTATATCTCCATCTAATATATCTTTTGCCAAAGATATTACACCACTACCTTCTTTTTGACGATAAATTTGGTTTAAATGAACAACAGGAAAACAATCTGAAGCAATCAAGTCTCTTAATACACAACCACAGGATACAGAAGGTAATTGTTCTTCATCTCCAATGATACAAATCTTTTTAATGTTCTTACTCGCTTTTAATAGATTTGAGAATAAATACGTATCAACCATAGAGAATTCATCAATGATCAATACATCACAAGTTAAAGGTTCTTTCTCATTTTTTTTGAATTCATTACTTTCTAGATTCCATTCTAATAATGAATGAATCGTAGAAGAATCAATCTCACAGATTTCAGATATTCTTTTCGCTGCTCTACCAGTAGGTGCACAACAAGCAATATTGCAATTTGGATAAATCATCTTCAACAAAGTGACCATTGCCTTAACAACAGTTGTTTTTCCAGTTCCTGGACCTCCCGTTAATATTGAAAATGGTTTTTGAAATAGAGTTTCAATGGCGTCGATTTGTAAATCATCATAAATAATTCCTAGATCTTTTTGTAAAGATTTTAAATAATCTTGAAAAAGGTCTGCATCATAATCTTCTAATCTTTTATAAGGAAAATTTGATAAAAACTGAGCAATTTGTTTTTCGGAATCATATTGTGCTTTTGTATACATTTTATCTTCTTCAATCACTAATGCTCGTGAAATCACACAAGATTCTAATATTGAATCAAAATCAACATCATATCCCTTTGTTTTCTTCAAGAACTCTGTTTGAAAATAATCTAACTTAAGATAAGAATCTCCATTTTTCATACATAGGTTTTCACATAAGGCAATCATATATGCGTGTAAACGATTTGGATCATCTTTTTGAAATCCTAGCGATTCCCCTATTTTATCTGCGGTCGCAAAACCAAATCCATCTAATTCTTCTACAACTCGATAAGGATTTTCTTTGATTTTATTTAGTGAATCTTTTCCATATTTTTGATTGATACGAATTAAATTACGCATTCCAATACCATGAATATTCATAAAAGACACAAGTTCTTGTAATCCATCATCATCTTGATGAATGCCTTCTACAATGCTATCAAATTGTTTTTTAGTTAATTTTTTTACACGTAATAAACAATTTTCATCATCTTTTATTTCTTGCAAACAATTTTCACCTAAAGTTTCAACAATATTTTCTGCCATCTTTTTACCAATTCCAGGAAATGAAGAACTTGATAAATAACGAATAATTCCTTCTCTTTCACTTGGTAAAGGTTTATCCATGGATTCTACTTTAAATTGGATTCCATATTTTGGATGTTCTACATAATATCCATGAATGTTAAAAAGGACATCTTCCTCTATTTCAAGAAAGGTGCCTGTAATAATGATATTATGTTCATTCTCATCATTCACACGAAACTTCGCTACTGTATAGTAGTTTGATTCATTACGATATAGAACAAATGTAATTTTTCCATTTAAAGTAATTAGTTCATCCATAGTTTAATTTATTGATTTATGACACGAATGATTTCTTCCATTAAATTCTTTTCATTTTGGTAGACAATATCAATCTTACCACCACAGATTACAGTATCTCCATCATATATAACTGCTTCTTGACCTGGTGTAACAGAACGAATACCTTCAGGATATTCACAAACTAATGTACCATCTTCTTTTTGCGTTAAAGTAATGTCATTGTCTTGTTGACGATAGCGGAACTTGGCCCCACAACGTATTGGTAAAGTTCTATCCGCAAGCCAATTTACATCGATCACTGTACAAGATGTAGAATATAACCATTCTTGGTGTTGTTCATCCGTTACATATAATTCATTTTTTGTAACATCTTTTCCAATGACATAAAAAGGTCCTATACCACCAATATCTAATCCTTTTCTTTGACCAACCGTATAATACATGACACCTTGATGTTGACCAACAACTTCTTTTGTATTGATATTAATGATCTTACCAGGTTTCATTGGTAGATAATTCGATAAAAATTGTCTAAAATTTCTTTCACCAATAAAACAAATACCAGTAGAATCTTTCTTTTTCGCAATCGATAAATCTAATTCTTCCGCAAGTTTACGAACTGTCGGTTTATCGACAGTTCCTAAAGGGAATAATACATGATCCAATACACTACGATTAATTTCTGTTAAAAAATATGATTGATCTTTATTTCTATCGTCAGCTTTTTGAAGAACATGAACTCCATTTTCTTCACCTAATTTACAATAATGTCCTGTCGCAACAGTATCAAATCCTTTTTCTTTCGCAAACTTCATAAAAGAATCAAATTTGATATAACGATTACATAGAATATCAGGATTAGGAGTTCTACCTCTTTTGTATTCTTCTAAAAACGTTTTAAATACCTCATCCCAATATTCTTTAATAAAATCAACTCGTAATAAAGGCAATCCAAGTTTATCCGCAACATCTTGTGCATCTTTATAATCTGCTTCTTGAGGACAAACAGCGTCATTGATCGTAGGATTTCCTTCAAAGTCATCGTTTGCCATAGAATCCCAGTTTCTCATAAACGCACAAGTTACATCATAGCCTTCTTTTTTTAATAAATATGCCGCAATCGCAGAATCTACGCCACCACTTAAACCAACTAAAACTTTCTTCATATATCACCATTCACACAAAAAGAAGCTTTAAGCCTCTTCATTATGCACCTCTCCACATGTTTTGTAATTCGGACATTCAACATTGCATACATGATCAGCAATTTTTCTTAATTCCTTAGGAACAAATACTCCAATTTCTTCTTCATCATATCCAACTTGAAAATTACTTTCATTTAAGATGATAGGTCTTTTTAAAATACTCGGATTATTTTTAATGAAGTGAATCAATTCGTCTGTTTTCATAGAATCTATATCAATATTAGATTCTTGAATGATTTTACTTCTTTTTGAAACAATATCATCCGTTCCATTTTCACTTCTCATCAATAAATGTTTAATTTCATTATCATTTAACAATGTTTTAAAAATATTTTTTTCTATAAAAGGAAGATTTCTATCTTTTAACCACTGTTTCACTTTTCTGCAAGATGCACATCCTGGTGAAGTATATACAACGATCATAAAAACAACCTCCTTTTTTCAATAAAAATATTATAACAAATTCGTCAACCTTTAGAAGATACACTTGAATGTAAATGTTGTTTTTCATAAAATAGATACATAAAAGGAAGTGCAATATTCTATTTTCCCTGTTTAGAAAGACAGTGTTTGATGAAAACTGTACATAAAGTAGAGTATACTGGAGCTTCATAAAACACTTTTATACGTGAATCGTTTATCTTCAGAAAGTGATCTCATGAATATGAGATAAGTCGGGTGGTACCGCGCAAGTTCGTCTCATGCGTCCCTTCAATAGAATGAAGAGACGTTTTTTAATGGAGGTACTTATGAAAAGAATGTTATCAGGTATTAAACCTACAGGAGAATTACATTTAGGATCTTATATTGGAGCTCTAAAACAATTTGTAAAATATCAAGATGATTATGAGATGTTTGCCTTTATCGCAAATCTACATTGTATTACTGTTCCACAAGATCCTGAAGAATTACAAAAAAATTTACATGATTGTGTAGCCTTATATCTTGCTTGTGGATTAGACCCTTCTAAAGCAACTATTTTCTTGCAGACGGATGTTCCAGCTCACGCTACACTTGGTTATATCATGTGTTGCCATACATATATGGGTGAATTGAATCGTATGACGCAATTCAAAGATAAGCAAGCTAAAGGAGAAAAGAACTTAACCGGTGGACTTTATACTTATCCAGCTTTAATGGCCGCAGATATTTTACTTTATGATCCAACATACGTTCCTGTTGGGGAAGATCAAAAACAACACGTTGAATTAACGAGAGATGTTGCTCAAAGAATGAATCATCGCTATGGGGATTTATTTACAATTCCAGAACCATTAGTTGGAAAAGTTGGTGCGAGAATCATGTCATTAACAGATCCAACAAAAAAGATGAGTAAATCAGATGGCATTAATAAAGGTTGTATTTACTTGTTAGATGACTTAAAAGCAGCGAGAAAGAAAGTTATGGGTGCAGTAACAGATAACTTAGCACATGTTCATTATGATCCAATCAATCAACCTGGTATCTCAAATTTGATGCAAATATATTCTTCTTTAAATAATGATTTATCATTTGAAGAAATCGAAAAAGAATTTGATGGAAAAGGATATGGAGATTTCAAACGTGCAGTTGCCGATAGTGTTTGTGAATTACTAGAATGCATTCAGACGAAATACAAAGAAATATGTGAATCCGATATCATTGAAAAGACTCTAAAAGAAGGTGCAGAAAAAGCGAATATCATCGCAAACGCTAAAGTTCAAAAAGTCCAAAAAGCAATTGGCATGGAAATTGTGAAATAACTAAAAAAAGAACTCAGATGAAGTTTATTTTATTCACTTCATTCAAGTTCTTTTTATTTTACTTTTTACTAGCGATTTCTTCTCTCAACATCTTATAGAAATCTTCAGTAGACATTGCGACTTGTTCTCTAGAACCATAACGTCTTACAGTAACTTCATTCTTTTCAACTTCGCCATCTCCTACAACAATCTGTACAGGAACCTTTGAAGTTTGTGCTTCACGAATTCTATAACCTAGCTTTTCATTTCTAGCATCTAAAGAAGCTCTAACACCCATTGCTGTTAAGTTATCAACAACACTTTGTGCATATGTAGAATGAACTTCTGGTGCTACTGGAACAACAACAACTTGTTTTGGTGATAACCATAAAGGTAAAACACCCTTTGTTTCTTCTAGTAGGAATGCAATGAAACGATCTAATGAACCCAAGATAGCTCTATGTATAACAACAGGTCTCTTCTTTTCTTGATCAGAGTCTACATATTCAAGTTCAAATCTTTCAGGTAATTGATAATCTAATTGAATTGTAGATAAAGTTACATCATGGCCTAAGGCAGAACGTACTTGTACATCAATCTTTGGACCATAGAATGCAGCTTCACCTTCTGCTTCATAGAAAGGAACATTCATTTCTTTTAGTACTTCTCGTAATTCAGATTCACTCTTTTCCCAAAGTTCATCATGTCCAAAATATTTCTCTTTATTATTAGGATCCCTCAAAGATAATCTAAAGGAATATTTTTCAAAACCAAAATCTTTATATACATCTAAAATCAATTTTGTTACATCCTTGATTTCATTAGCGATTTGATCTGGTCTACAGAAGATATGTGAGTCATTTTGTGTAAAAGCTCTAGCTCTTTCAATACCTGTTAAAGCACCACTAGCTTCAAAGCGGAAATCATTTGCGATTTCAGCAATTCTAACTGGAAGATCTCTATAAGAATGTAATTTACTCTTATACATGATCATATGTTCTGGACAGTTCATAGGTCTTAAAGCATATGCATTTTCAGGATCTTTGATAGATGTCATTGCAGGGAACATGTCATCTTTATAATGATCCCAATGGCCTGAAATCTTATAAAGCTTAGTATTAACAACACTTGGTGTCATAACATGTAAGTAACCTTGAGCGAGTTCCTTGTTCATAATATAGTCTGATAATAATCTACGAACTGTGAATCCATTAGGTAAATACATTGGTAAACCAGCACCTACTGTATCAGAGAACATGAACATTTGAAGATCTTTACCTAGTTTTCTATGATCTCTTTGTTTTGCTTCTTCTAAATCTTGTAAGTGTGCTTCTAATTCTTCTGCAGTTGGGAAACAAACACCATAAATTCTTTGAAGAACTTTATTGTTTTTATCACCTTTCCAATAAGCACCAGAATGTTTAATCAACTTAAAGTTTTTACATAGCTTTTCATTATCTACATGTGGACCTCTACATAAATCTGTATAGTCACCTTGTGTATACATTGAAATATTTGTACCTTCAGGCATCCTTGTAATGAGATCAACTTTATAAGGGTCATCTTTAAATTGTGTTAATGCTTCTTCTCTAGAAATTTCATGACGAACGATTTTCTTACCATCCTTGGCAATCTTCTTCATTTCTTTTTCAATCTTTTTTAGATCGTCATCAGAAATTGTTACATCTCCTAAATCAACATCATAATAGAAGCCTTCTTCAACAACTGGACCAACCCAAAATTTAGCGTTTGGCCAAATGTGTTGAATTGCATGTGCCATCATATGCGCACATGAGTGATTCAATGTTTCAAGTTCTTTGTTTTCTGTAAAATTAATCATTTCTGTACTCCTTTTGAGGACAAAATAAAACGTCCTCTCTTCATGAAAGGACGCTGAATAAGCGCGGTACCACCTTTTTTCCCTTACGGGCCCTCAAATCCTTAACGCGGAAAACGGTAATCTTTTTCAAGTACTGTTCACAGGTAGTAATTCTAAATACTTTCATTTCTTTTTCACCATCCAAGAAACTCTCTACATCAAGTTGTTTAGAACCATGTCCTGATCATTACATTTGTCTAAATTTTAGGTTTTCTATATCCGAATGTCAATAAGTAATTTTCGTAGTTAAATACATTTTATTTGTGTATAAACATTTACTATACATATCACATCGTTTCATCTGAGAAGCAATAATTCGATAATTAACTGGAACTTCATAAACGAGTCCATTTGAAAAATGAACATTCGTTTTGTTTGAACCATTTGCGTGATATGCATAAATACAATCATATAAAAACCAATAATTCTCCGAAGAAGATAAACCTCTTACTGGAAAATAAATATTCATTGATAATTCTGATAATAAAATAGCCGATTTCTTTTTTGTGTTTGTTAACTTTTGAAATGAAGCCATTCTACCTTTTACGTTGGAGCCAAAAGATAATACAACTTCTTCTAACCAATCGATTGTCGCAAAAGGATGTTGTTCATTATGCTCTGCATCAAAGATAAAATTGGATGTATTATATTTTGATTCAATGACGTTGGGTCTTTCCTCTTTACTTACAACAGCAGCTTTCGCCATCACATTCACCCTCTTCACAACATAAAACTTCTAAAGCTCTAAAATCAATCGCATAACCTTCAATTTCAACTAATGCATCTCCTACTAACCCATTTACAGCACATGCACATCTTGCAGGATAAGGATCCTCAAAATAAGTTTCATAAACTTCATTCATTTGTTGAAAATCAGAAATATCTTTTAAATACACAGTTGTTTTAACAACATATTTCATATCCATTTCTGCTTCTTCTAAAACATGTTTCATATTTTCTAAACATTGTTTTGTTTGTTGTTTGATTCCACCTTCAACGATTAGATTTGTTTTAGGATCAATTGGTAATTGTCCAGAAATATATATTTGGTCACAAACTTTTAATCCTGGAGAATATGGTCCTTTAGAACATATTCCATTTTTTGAAATGATTTTTTCTTTAATATTCATCTGAGTCCTCACCATGTGAATCATCAAAATCATCTTCTGCATCTTCTAAATAAGACAAATATATTTCTTCCCTACGCTTAAAAATAGATTCATGATTTCGATTAGAAACGGCATAGATCAAATAAATGCTCAATCCAACAAATAACAATAACACGATAAAACTCAGATAATCATTTAAATTTTCTAGCATTTCAAAATTCACCTCTTGATTCCATTATACTGAATTTATTATTTCAGTCCATGATTATGAACTTGTTGTAAAAAATCTTCTCCTTTGATTGTCTCATGTTGACATAAATTAGGATAATTCAATTGTTTAATTACTTCATAAGAAACTAGCGCAACACAATTTGATAAATTTAAACTTCTGGCTTCTTTTACCATTGGAATACGAATACAGGAATCTAAATGATCATATAAAATGTCTTTAGGAATGCCGGTACTTTCTTTTCCAAACACTAAATAAATATCATCTGTATTTTTAGTATAGTCAAAAGCATCTGGTGTTTTTGTTGCATAACGTGAAACAAAATAAAATGAACCTTTGTTTTTCTCTAGAAATGAATTCCAATTCGGATATATTTGATAATGAACATCTTTTACATAATCCATTCCTGCTCTTCTTAAATGTTTTTCATCTAAAGAAAAACCTAATGGTTCAATTAGATGTAGTTGCATATCAAATGCCATGCATGTACGCATGATATTGCCTGTATTTGCTGGTATTTCAGGTTCGTATAAAACTATATTGATCATAAAGTCACCTTCTTCATATGATGAATCAAAAAATAAATGATTCCTATCGTTATCACATATACAA
>CAVHRL010000038.1:0-17770 GCA_963638375.1 Lachnospiraceae bacterium | reverse complement strand
AACGATGAAAATTTTAGATTTAGTGATATCTATTTACAATTGATACTGAGTCACTATAAAAGAATTGATGATAAAGATAAAGTAATAGAGGTTCAAGATTTTATTATTCATCATTATGAATAATGAAAAAGAGCTTATTATGGATATAAGCTCTTAATAGAATAGTTTTTTTCTTTCTTTTGCGGCAGATACTAAATCATAGTCGATTAGCCAATTAATATCTAATCCTTCCACAACAGACAAAGCTTTATTTAAATCTACATCTGTTTTAAATAGTTCAGGATTATGGACATCTAGTCCAATAATGACTGGACATTTTTTTTCTGCGAAAGTTTCAAAGAAGATTCTAGTAGGATATGCATAACGCATTCCACTAGGATATTTTGTCATTCCATTGTGTACGCCACTGCCAGTGTTTAATTCAAGTGGCATGTTATATTCTAATGAAATATCTGCGATTCTTTCCGCAATCTTTTTAACACTTTCATCCATGTATGGGTAAGAATATAAACATACATCTGGATGAGCAATATAATCACATAACGCATGCTTGCATGCATATTCTAAACGATCAACATACATAGATAATTGTTGAGGTGTATCAAAACCATAAGAACTCATCAAATCTAAATCTAAATTGTGTTGTCCTAAAATACAATAATCTAATTCTTTTCTGTATTTTGATAATGTTTCCCATTCGGAACGATAACATTCTACTTCCATACCAACATAAAGATTAATTTGATCTTTATACTTTTCTTTTAAAGAACGAATAGAAGAGATATATTCTTCAACTTGTTCGATATCCATTCTCTCCGTTGGATATGGTGTTTTATATGCTGCGTGATCAGAGAAACCTAACGTTTTAAAACCTCCTTCGATAGCTGCTATAACGTAGTCTTCATCTTCTCCAATTGCGTGACCGCATCTTTTTGTATGTGTATGCCAATTTGTTTTAATCATGATTATTATTGTAACAGTTTTTTTGAATTTGTATTGACGAAATGTATATTCAGGAATAGTATAGTCCTAGAAAAACATTTGAACAATTGTTCAAATGTTGTGGAGGAATGATATGAAAACTTTTAATTATAAAGTTGAAGGTATTGATTGTAAGCATTGTGCAAAAGAACTAGAAGAAGAAATAGGGAAGTTAGAAGGAGTATCTCATTGTGTTTTAGAGTTTGGTAATCCTTCTCATTTATCATATGAATATGAAGGGGATGATCCTGAAGGAACTGAAAAGAAAATGATCCAAATTATTAAAGATGATCAAGAAAATCCTATAATCACTCCAGAAGAACATCACACACATAATCATGAAGAATGCTGCTGTGGGCATGAACATCACCATGAACACAAGCATGAGGAAGAATGTTGTTGTGGTCATGAGCATCATCATCACGACCATGAAGGATGTTGTTGCGAGCATGATCATAGTCATCATGAACATCATCATACAAAACATGAAATGTTTAATGTAGATGGTATTGATTGTGCTAATTGTGCTAAAGAATTAGAAGAAGAAATAGGGAAATTAGAAGGTGTAACGAATTGTACTTTAGAGTTTGGAATTCATTCTCATTTACAATATGATGTTGAATCTGATAAAGCAGATGTTGTTGAACAATCTATGATCAAAATCATTGAAGATGATCAAGAAAATCCAATTATTACTAGAGTTGTAGATAAGAATATTACACATGTGGAATATGTAATTGATGGAATCGATTGTGCTAATTGTGCTAGAGAATTAGAAGAAGAAATAGGAAACCTAGATGGTGTAACAAATTGCACTTTAGAGTTTGGAATTCATTCTCATTTGAAATATGATGTTGTATCTTCTAGGAATCATTCAGTTGAACAACAAATGATTCAAATCATTGAAGATGATCAAGAGAATCCAATCATTAAAAAAGTATCTGATGAGAAAGAAAAGACTTATAAATTCAATATTAAAAATATTGATTGTGCGGATTGTGCGAATGAACTTGCGGAAGAAGCAGGAAAGATCAATGGTGTAGTTAGTTGTGATGCTGATTTTATGAATCAATTATTGATTGTGAAATGTAATCCAAAAGATAAAAGCCGTATAGCATCTGAAATGAAAGAGATGATTTCTAAAGCAGAACCAGATGTTGAATTCTCAGAATATGTAAAAGAAAAAAAGAAGGTTCAAGAAGATACAAATGATAAAGTGATGCTAACAAGAATGATTGTTGGTGCTGCATTGTTTGCGTGTTCACTCTTACTAGAAGGAATTCCTCAAATCGTTATTTCTTTGATAGCTTATTTGATTCTTGGATATGATGTTTTGATTAAAGCTGTTAGAGGAATGGGTAGAGGTCAATTGTTTGATGAACATTTCTTAATGGCTATCGCAACACTAGCTGCAATTTATCAACAAGAGTGGAAAGAAGCTGCGGGAGTAATGCTTTTCTACCAAATTGGTGAATATTTCCAAGATCTAGCAGTTAGAAGAAGTAGAAAATCTATTGGTGAACTCATGGATATTAGACCGGAGTTTGCGATGGTGAAACGTAATGGTGAATATGAAAAAGTGGATCCAGATGAAGTATCTATTGATGAAATCATTCGTGTAAAACCAGGTGAAAGAATTCCTTTAGATGGTATTGTTATGAGTGGTGCATCTTCTTTAGATACGGCAAGTTTAACAGGTGAAAGTAAGTTAAGAGATGTCGATGTAGATGATGAAGTGATTTCTGGCTCAGTGAATGAAACGGGTGTTCTAGAAATTCGTGTCACAAAAGAATATGGTGAATCTACAGTTGCGAAGATCTTGGATCTAGTTGAAAATAATGATTCTCATAAAGCAGAACACGAAAAATTCATTACAAAGTTTTCTAAATATTACACTCCAATCGTTGTCTTTTTAGCAATCGCAGTTGCGATATTTGTTGGCATATTTATGGGTGACTTCAATGAAGGCATTCGAAGAGCTTGTACATTCCTTGTAATCTCTTGTCCATGTGCATTGGTTATATCTATCCCACTATCATTTTTTGCGGGCATTGGTGGCCTTTCTTCAAGAGGGGTTCTTGTTAAGGGAGCAAATATCATTGATGATCTTGCGAAAGTAAAACAAGTCGTTATGGATAAAACGGGTACTTTAACTTCTGGTGAATTTGCGGTAGAAGAAGTATTAAGTACAAGTAATCAAGATACATTGATTTATGACGCAGCGTGTGCAGAACATTTTTCTAATCATCCGATTGCACAAGGTATCAAGAATGCTTGTAATCAACAAGTAGAAGATGCTGATATTACAGATGTACAAGAAATTGCTGGTAGAGGATTATCTGTAAAACTAAAAGGCGTAGAAATTTTGGCTGGTAACTATAAGTTGATGCAAGATAAGGGCATTGCATGTGAACAACAAACTTCTACTGGTACACTTGTTTATGTAGCAAAGAATGGAATCTATGAAGGTTGCTTAGTTTTAAGAGATCAATTGAAAAAAGATTCTGTTGAAGCGATTGAAACCCTACAAAAAGAAGGTAAGAAATGTATTATTGTTTCTGGTGATAATCAAGAAATTACACAAGCAATTGGTCAACAATTACATGTAGATCAAGCGATTGGTGGATGCATGCCAGAAGATAAAGTGAATGCGGTAAAGAATTTCATGAAAGAAGGAAAGACAGCATTTGTTGGAGATGGTGTTAATGACGCACCAGTCATTACACTAGCAGATGTAGGTATTGCGATGGGTGCTTTAGGAAGTGATGCCGCAATCGAAGCAGCTGATGTCGTGTTGATGGATGATTCTCCAAGTAAGATTTCTCTGGCAATTTCTGCAAGTAAAAGAATTCTATTTATCGCTAATGAAAATATTTATGGAGCAATTACTATTAAAGTATTAACACTTATATTTGGTGCATTAGGTATTGCGAATATGTGGTGGGCAATCTTTGCGGATACAGGTGTTGCGATGCTATGTGTGTTGAATTCCTTGAGATTATTAAAAATTTCTAGAAAATAAAGGCATGGATTTATTCCGTGCTTTTTGAATTTGTAAATTGTTTGTAAAGCTTTTTTCTTCACTTTTTACATATTCAGGAATAAAATAGTTCCATGAAAAATAGAATGTTTACAAATGCACAGTTAAGAAGATTGATTCTTCCTTTACTAGTAGAACAGTTACTAGTTATGTTAGTTGGTATGGCAGATACGATTATGGTATCTGCGGCAGGTGAAGCTGCGATTTCTGGAGTATCTATCGTAAATGATGTAAATAACTTGATCATTGCGATATTAACAGCGATTGCTGGTGGTGGATCCGTTATTGTTACACAGTATTTAGGAAATCAGGATGAAGAAAACACAAAGCTATCTGCTTCTCAATTGATCATGATTAGCTTTATCATTTCACTCTTTTTTGGAATTCTATGTGTTGCGTTTCACAGTGCAATCTTAAATTTCTTATATGGAAGTGTAGAAGCTGATGTAATGGCTAGTGCGAAAGTATATTTCTGGATTACTGCCTTATCATTCCCTTTCCTTGGAGTTTATAACAGTTCTGCAGCATTATATCGTAGTATGAATCGAACAAATACAACGATGAGAGTTTCTATCTTAATGAATATTATTAATGTAGTAGGAAATTTTATCTGCGTATATTTATTACATATGGGTGCAGCGGGTGTTGCTTGGCCAACGTTTGCGAGTAGAGTTGTTGCGGCAATTGTTATGTTAGTATTATGTTTTGATAAAGAAGCACCTATTAGCGTTGTTTGGAAAGACATTCTAACTTGGCGAAAAGAAATCGTATCAAGAATTTTATCCATTGCGATTCCAAATGGTGTTGAAAATGGATTGTTCCAATTAGGTAAAGTCATTGTTTCTACATTTGTTGCGACATATGGAACGATGCAGATTGCTGCTAATGGTGTTACGAATTCCTTATGTGTATTATGTTATACGACAGAAATGGCTATGCAGTTAGCTGTTGTTACGGTGGTAGGTCAATGTGTTGGTGCGAATGATTATGATCAAGCAAAGTACTATATTCGTAAGATGTTGATTTTATCTGCAGTTATGGCAGTAATCAATAATATTATTCTATATGTTGTTTCTCCATATGCTTTAGGACTATATACATTAAAGGGTGAAACTTTAGCGATTGCGGAAACAATATTAGGAATGGAATGTTTAGCGGTTGCCTTGTTCCATGCGCCTGCATTTGTATTACCAACTTGTTTGAGAGCTGCAGGAGATGCAAAATACACGATGTATGTTGGAGTTGCTTCAATGTTTGCGGCTAGAGTTGTTGGTGCATATGTATTAGGTACTGTAATGGGATATGGTGTTGTTGGCACACGTATTGCGATGTATATTGACTGGATTGTACGTATCGTATTCTTTGCGATTAGATATAAGAGTGGAAAGTGGACAGCCTATAGAGCGATTGAGTAATATGTTTGGCACAGTAATTAATATTATTAGTATTGTTGTATTAGTATTATTTATTTTTCTATTCATACTAAAGAAATCGAAGAAGTGAAAATCTTCTTCTTTTCTTTTGGTTTATAAGAATTTCAATGCGTTTGTGCCTTTGTGTTCGTTAATTTTGATATCTCTCAAATGGATTGTATGATTCGAAATATTGCATTGTTTGACACATTTATATAAAAGCATGTCACGATTATAAAGATTTTCAATCCAATCAAGATTATCCCAAAGAATAGATTTGATACAAGGTTTAGAAGGACTGTAATTGAGTTCGCCACAATCGTCATAGTTGCCAACATAGAAATCTTTAGCGTAAGTAGTAGTATTAATCATAGTTGCTATTCTATCAAAAAAGATCAGAGTAACTTTTCTGATCTTTCTAATAACATTTGCGGTAGCAACTTTTTTAATCTTGATAACCTTTCTTAAATATGAACATTAGTAAATTACTTGGACCATATAGTAATAATAAAATTCCAACGATACGAATAGATGAAATTAGTTCAGTATATCGTAGGCCGCAGAATCTACTTTGATAAATAACTTCTGTATCTCCTCATATCATCTGTATCATAAAATCAGGAATATAAGGAGAAAGAAATACGATTGCTAAGCCAACAAAGAAAATGATTTTGTATCTTTTCATAATCTTTCACCTCGATTAAAATTTAAACTTTACTTGATTTTGTTGTCTCCGTTTTTGAACCTTGAAGGATTTGTGATAATCATGGTGTTCAACCTTCTTCCTAACTAAAGAATAATATGTTTTTCTCGAAAGAACAGTCTTTTTTTGAAAATAGAATTTGATAAAATCAATATATTAAGTTTGGAAGTCCAAAATTGAATGAGATGAGAAAAAATTTTGATTTTAAATATCATGAGGAATTGAAAATGTATTGAAACTTCAAACAACTTGAGTGGAAGGCATTTGTATATTGTATCTTTTGGTAGCATATGCTTTTTTATTTGCGTGGGTATTGATTGTTTTGGTTTATTAAAAAAGAACGGAATATTTCCGTTCTTTCGTTATACATTGATATAACCAATTGTGGATTTTGTTCCTGTACCACTAGATGAAACCCAACGTTCATTGTAGTGACCAGAGAAACCACCTTCGACGATATGAACCATATCACCATCAACACCATCGACATAAGCAACGTGTCCGTTATATACAGCGATACCACCAACTGTAGGTGTACCACTTACAGAATAACCTGCAGCAGCAGCATTCGAATACCATTCAGAAGCATTTCCTAAGTTAGGTAATGCGATACCTCTTGCGTTATACAAAGCTTGCCATGCACCATATGTACAGTTAGACCAACCTCCACCATAAGGATTTGATCCACCAGCGGAATAACCTAAGTTAGAAGTGTTTGTATTTTCACCACTAGCACCTAGACTTGCGGCCAATTCTGCTTGCGCTTGTGCTTCAGCCTGAGCTTGTGCTTCGGCTTCTGCTTGCGCTTGTGCTTCAGCCTGGGCTTGTAATACTTCTTCAGGAGTTTGAACATTTACAATCAAATCTTGTTCTGTTGTATTTCCTTTTTGATCAACAGCTGTATAACTTACAACATATTGACCATCAACATTCATATCCAAGTTGTGTGTATCAACTTTTAATACTGGTTTAGGATTGCTTTCTGAGTCATTTACATAAGAAATATAACTTTCTGCTACAAATGTATCACCGTTATTGACTGTTACTTCTTGTGCCTTTAGTTTTAACTGTGGGGCGGAAGCTAATTTCATATTAACAACTACTTCTTGTGTAAAGGAATATCCTACAGAATCTGTTGTGTTATTCGCATTAACTAGATTAACTTTAAGTGTGGCTCTTTGAATGCCTGCTTGATTAATATTTAATCCTGTAATATCAATACTGGATAAATCAACATTGATATTATTGATATCAAGATTTTCATCAATCTCACAACGATCATTAATAACATCCTCTTTTAATGTAGATGCAACATTCGTATCGCCAACTTCTATATCGTAAACAGGAAGACTTCCTTTTACTGGATCATCAGCCTTTACATCAGGGTTCACAGAAGCTGCTACAATAGCTCCCGCCGCTAATATAGGCAAGATGAATCTAAATGTTTTCTTCATTTTTGTATTTTTTTGCATATGAAAATGTTAACAAATTCTTAAGGAAGTATCAAATTTTGGAAGGATTTCACATCATCATCACAAAATGAAAGCGGTTACATATGATACTTTTCACTTTTCTATCACAAATAAGACTGAAAAAGTACTGATTTTGTTATAAAATTCTTCCTATGAAATTAGTGATTCAAAGAGTTAAAAATGCTTCCGTCACAATTGATGGAAAAATACATGGAGAAATTAATAAAGGATACATGATCCTTGTTGGTTTGAAAAATGAAGATACAAAAGATATTGTTGAAAAGATGGCAATGAAAGTATCTAAACTAAGAATATTTACGGATGAAGAGGATAAGATGAATTTAAACTTATCGCAAGTGAATGGCTCTGTTTTGTCCATTTCACAATTTACGTTATATGCAGATTGTCATAAAGGTAATCGTCCATCATTTTCTTTGGCTGGGAATCCAACGATTGCTGAACCTTTATACCTATATTTTAATGAATGTTTAAGAAATCTTGGATTTTGCGTACAAGAAGGTATCTTTGGAGCAGATATGAAGGTAGAATTATTAAATGATGGTCCTGTGACAATCATATTAGATAGCGATGAAGTCATTCGTTAGGAAGGAGCATATTATGGGTGCAGTTATTTATGGTAGTGAATTATCTCAAGAATTAAGAGAACAAATGCGACTTGAAGTCGAACAAATCAAACAATCTGGAAAACGAATTCCTTGTTTGGCAGTTGTTTTGGTTGGTGATAATCCTGCTTCTATTTCTTATGTAAAAGGAAAGAAAAAGGCTTGTGAAAGTGTTGGTTTTAAAAGTGTTGAAATTGATATGGACGCTAATACAACACAAGCTGAATTAAATGATACTTTGAAGAAACTATCTGCTGATGATTCAATTGATGGTATTTTATTACAACTTCCTTTACCTAAGGCATTAGATGAGTATGAAGCAATTTCCTATATTTCTTGTGATAAAGATGTAGATGGACTTACACCTTTGAATTTTGGAAATCTATTTTTAAATGCGCCATCTTTTGCGCCTTGTACACCTAGTGGAATCATGGAACTATTGAAAAGAATGGATTGTGATCCAGATGGAAAATATGCGGTTGTCGTAGGAAGAAGTAAATTAGTAGGTACACCGGTTGCTCGTTTATTACAAAATGCAAATGCAACCGTTACAATTTGTCATTCTCATACAAAGAATTTAAGAGAAATTACAAAACAAGCAGATATTTTGATTGCGGCAGTTGGCTCACCTAAATTGTTTGATGAGACATATGTGAATGAGAATGCATATGTTATTGATGTTGGTGTTAACCGTATGGATGATGGTCATCTTTGCGGTGATGTTGATTTTGATAAAGTGAAAGATCATTGTAAGGCAATTACACCTGTACCAAAAGGCGTTGGCCCAATGACAATTACAATGTTATTAGAAAATACATTGAAGTCATATAAAAGGAGTCATTGATATGGTTACAGAATATGGACTAAATGATATCGTTGAAATGAAAAAAGAACATCCTTGCCATAAAAGTAAATTATGGCAAATTATCCGTGTTGGTGCAGATATAAAAGTGAAGTGTTTAGGATGTGGCAATGTAATCATGTTTTCTAGACATGAATTTGAGCGTAAAATAAAAAAGGTCGTTGAAAAAGCAACAGAGGAATAAAGAGAGGAAAGAAATAAATGTCATTAACAGCAGGAATCGTAGGTCTTCCTAATGTAGGTAAATCTACTTTGTTTAACGCAATTACAAATAGTCAGGTACTCGCAGAAAATTACCCATTTGCGACAATCGCTCCAAATGTTGGAGTTGTAGAAGTGCCAGATTATCGTATGGATGATTTTGTGAATATTTTTCATCCAAAGAAAACAATTTATACAACATTTGAATTTACAGATATCGCAGGATTAGTTAGAGGTGCATCAAAAGGTGAAGGATTAGGAAACCAATTTTTAGGAAACATTCGTCAAACAGATGCAATCATTCATGTTGTTAGATGCTTCGATGATGCAAATATTGAACACGTAGAAGGTTCTGTTGATCCAGTACGTGATATTGAAGAAATCAATCTAGAACTTGCTATTGCGGATTTAGATTCTGTAGAAAATAGAATTAGTAAGATTGCGAAAAAAGCACAAACAAAAGATAAAGACGCTGTGAAAGAGTTAGAAACATTAAATAAATTCAAAGAGCAGTTATTAGCTGGTAAAGCAGTTCGTTTATTAGATTTGAATGAAAATGATTTAGAAATCATGAAAAACTATGGTTTATTAACAGCGAAACCTGTGATTTATGTGGCAAATATGTCAGATGAAGAAATTAATGATCCAAGTAATAATCATTATTTTCAATCAGTCAAAGAATTAGCTGAAAAAGAAGGTAGTGAAGTGATCGCAATTTGTGCGAAGATGGAAGAAGAACTATCTGGATTAGATAAAGAAGAAAAACAAGCGTTCTTAGATGATCTTGGAATCAAAGAATCAGGCTTGGATCAAATTATTCAAGCTGCTTATCATTTGTTAGGACTTCGTACATTCTTTACGGTTGGAGAACCTGAATGTCGTGCATGGACATTCCATGAAGGTATGAAAGCACCACAATGCGCTGGTGTCATTCACTCTGATTTTGAAAAAGGATTTATTCGTGCAGAAGTTTATAGTTATGAAGACTTCATGGAATATGGAAGTGAAAAAGCTTTAAAAGAAGCTGGAAAATTAAGAGTGGAAGGGAAAGAATACGTCATGAAAGATGGAGATGTTGTATTCTTCCGCTTCAATGTTTAATATTTGTGCTAAAATAGTTATACACTTTTGGAGGTAAAGAAAATGAAACTTATATTAGCTATCGTTTCTAATGATGATGCATCCGCAGTTACTTCTGCATTAACAAAGAATAATTTCTACATGACTCGTTTATCAACGACAGGTGGATTCTTAAGAGCAGGAAATACAACATTGATTGTTGGTACTGATGATGATTTAGTAGATAAATGTATTGATGTCATTGGCTCTGAAGCAAAGAGACGTACAGAAATCGTTCCTTCTACAGCTAGCTATGACATTGGACGTTATGCTTCCTTCCCTGTTGAAGTACAGGTTGGTGGCGCAACAATCTTCGTTCTTGATGTAGATCAATTTAAGAAACTATAAGAGGCAAAGCAGGGGAACCTGCTTTTTTAAAACATGGAAATAAAAGAAACAGAACAAAAAGATATAAAAGATATTATTTTGATTATTTCACAAGCAAAACAATATTTCAGGTTGAATCAAATTCCACAATGGCAAGGAGATTATCCTAATGAGATGGATATACTAAAAGATATAGAAAATAAAGGTGCTTATTGTATTAAGGATGGCGCGGAAGTTGTTGGTTATTCTTTTGTAGCACAATATAATGATCCTAATTATTCTTATATCGAAGGAAAATGGTTAAATGAAGAACCATATGTAGTGATACATAGAACTTGTATCAAAGATACGATGAAAGGGAAAAATCTTGCTTCTGAGTTTGTTGGATTGGCAAAAGAAATTTGTCTTAAAAATCAGATTTATAATATTCGTGTAGATACTCATGAAAAGAATATTTCGATGCAAAAAATGTTAGAAAAGAATGGATTTATAAAAACTGGTATTATCTATGTAGAAGATGGTTCTCCTAGATTTGCATATCAAATGGTATTATGAAAGGATTGCTTAGTAGCAATCCTTGATTTGTTTGATTAGAACATCTTTTTTGTTTTGGATTTTTTCTTCAATCACATCATTTAAAATGTTATTTAATGTTTCTGATATTTGCTTCCCTTGATATCCTAAAGAAACTAAGTCAGAACCATTGATTTCCAATTGTTTTAAAGAGTAACATTCATGATTTTGAAGGATAGATTGGTAAATTTCATAGATACAATCATAGGACTTTAAATCCATTGCTTCCCTGAAATTTAAATACAATTTGAAATCACATGAAAGATTTTTTAATAGCTTTTTAATTTCAATGCGATTTGAAATTGGTGAATCTTTATGAGAAATCATTTCTGTTACCATCATTATTTCTTTATTGGAATACTTTAGTTGTTTTAAAGTGTGCTTAGGATTTTGAAATGCACAGAATAATATCGCTAAGCGAACATATGCATTATTGATTGAATTCTGTAATGATTGAATCAAAGTATCCCAATTTTTGATTTCATTCAATTCTGGTAAGAAAATAGAAAAGACTTTTCGATATGGATAAAGTAATGGAAGGAAACCATCACCTTCTAAAAACTTTGTGAATTCCTCTTGGATGCGTTCAATCGAAACAAAGGATAAAGTTTCTTTCGTGTCTAAAATGGCTTTAGAAGTTTCTTCTTCAATAGAGAAATTTAATTGTGAAGCAAAGCGAATTGCACGCAATATCCGTAAAGCATCTTCATCAAAACGTTCATATGGATTTCCAATACAGCGGATGATTTGATTTTCTAAGTCTTCTTTACCATGAAAAAAATCTAATAATCCAGTGTCCTGGTTATAACAAAGTGCATTGATCGTGAAATCTCTTCTAGCACAATCATCTTGTATCGTTCTTGTGAAAATCACTTGATCGGGATGACGATGATCTTTATAAGCAGTTTCTTTACGATATGTTGTAATTTCAACAGGAATATGGTTTGAAATAACAGTCACTGTTCCATGTTGTAAACCAGTATCAATCGTATGGAAAGAATGAAATACTTGTTTGGTTTCTTCGGGTAAAGCATTTGTTGTGAGATCGTAATCATGAACAGGCCTATTTAATAAGATGGAGCGAATCGCACCCCCAACAATAAAACATTCATATCCATTTTCATTCAATTTTTTCATTAATATCGAAACATATTCAGGAATTTGTAAGTTCATAATCACTATTATACGTTAAAATGATAGGAAAGATGGAGATAAAAATATGCGAATTGGACAAAGTACAGATATTCATCAACTAGCTGAAGGAAGAAAGTTGATTATTGGTGGTGTAGAAATACCTCATACAAAAGGTCTTGTTGGCCATTCAGATGCGGATGCTTTGACGCATGCGGTTGCGGAAGCTATTTTAGGAGCACTAGCTTTAGGGGATTTAGGCAAGTGGTTTCCAGATACAGATGAAAAGTGGAAGGGTGTAGATTCACAAATCATTTTAAAAGAAGTCGCAAGAATGATGGATGAAAAAGGGTATCGCATTGGAAATGTGGATTCTTTGATTATGATTGAAAAGCCTAAAATGGCACCTCATATTCAACAAATGCGTGAGAATTTTGCGAATGCCTTGCATTGTTCTATAGACCAAGTGAGCGTAAAGGCAACACGTGGAGAAAAAATGGGCTTTGTTGGAAGAGAAGAAGGCGTACAAGCTTTTGCGGTTGTTTTATTAGAGGATAAGTAATATGTTTGAAAAAACATCAGAAGAAAAAGTACTGAGAGATCCTGTGCATGGTTATATTCATGTCGATTTGCAAGTTGTGTGGGATGTTATTAATTCAGCGTGGTTTCAAAGATTGCGTAGGATCCGACAACTAGGTGGTGCGTATGTTGTATATCATTGTGCAGAACATTCTCGTTTTGGACATTCTTTAGGGGTGTATGAATTGGTGAGAAGAATGGTTTCTGAAGTAAATGATATTTCTAAAGCATTGAACGAAAAAGAAAAAGTAACAGCGATGCTTGCGGGATTATTACATGATATTGGACATGGCCCATATTCCCATGCATTTGAAGGGGTGACAAAAACAAGCCATGAAGATTTTACTTGTAGGATCATCGAAGAAAATACAGAAATTACCAAAATATTAGAAAATTGTTGTAAAGGTTTAAGTAAAGATGTAGCGGATGTGATTCGTCATGAAAGTTCAAATCCATTATTAACACAATTGATTTCCTCGCAATTAGATGCGGATCGTTTTGATTATTTATTGAGAGATGCATATTTTACTGGAACAAAATATGGTGAGTATGATCTAGAAAGAATATTGAGAACTTTACGTGTTCATGATGGAAACCAACTTGTTGTGAAAGAAAGTGGTGTCTATGCGGTAGAAAACTATATCATGGCTCGCTATCATATGTATTGGCAAGTTTATTATCATCCAGTAGCTAGAAGTTATGAAACGGTATTACATCTATTATTTAAACGATTAAAAGATTTAGGGATGGAAAACGTAGATGAACATGTAATTCCATTGTTTTATCCAATCATCAATGGTAGAAAGATATCATTGCAGGATTATTTTGAATTAGATGAAAGTACATGTGGGTATGGTTTTCAACAATTAACAAGGCACTCAGATCCTATCATTGCAGATCTTGCGCAAAGGATCCGTGATCGTCATTTGTTTGAATATCAAGATTCACAAGATAAAGAAAATCGTAAAATCAAAAAATTATTAAAAGAAAAAGGTTTTGATACACATTATTATTGGGCAAAAGATGAAGTGGCACAATCGCCTTATGTTCCTTATTCAGGTGCAGGGACAGGTAGTATTTGGGTGAGAATGAAAGATGGTTCTACAAAAGAATTATCGAATGCATCTAACATTGTTTATTCTTTGATACATGGGCCTGAAAAAGATGATAATAAAGTGTTTTTTCCAATGGTGACAAAATGAAAGTGAAAGTGAAATTGATACAATATAACTTATTAGACAATGAAGAAAAGATCATTGCGGATGGTAATGCTATTTTAGAAAAGAATATATTGAAATATAAAGAAAATGATACTACAGCGTTTCATTTTGTTGAATTTCAAGAAGAGCTTGTTAAATTAGAAAGAAAATGTGATATCAGTTCAACTACTATTTTAAACAATGGGAAATGGGGACATACAACAGTCATGAGCCCATATGGAAATATGGAGATGAAAACAAAAACACATTCAATTTTAAAAAATGATTATGAATGGGCGGTAGAATATAGTATTTACTCACAAAATGAAGAACTTGTTCATCAAAAATTAGTTTGGAATATACAATATCTATCTTAATGGCGCTTGACTTTATGTCTTGCACAATGTAACATACTTGCGCATTAAAGAATTACACAAAATCTTAGGATTTGATGTGCAAGGGAGATATAGTAAATGAGTGTTTCACAAAGTATGACGGATGTAGCGTTTCAATGCTTGTCCAAGAGAAAAAAAGAAATTGATTTCTTAAAGCTTTGGGCAGATGTTAGTAAACAAATGAATATTCCTGAAGAAAAATTAAGAAAGAAGAAAAGCCAATTTTATTCAGAACTGATGCTAGATTCTAGATTTGCTTCTTTAGAAGGAAATAAATGGGATCTAAGAAATAGAAGAAAGTTTGACGAAGTTCATATCGATACGAGTGAAATTGCGATGGACGACGAAGAGATTGAAGATACTCTTGATAAGAGTGGTTTAGATTTGCCAACAGGCGATGATGCATTTGACAACTAAATGAGGGAAGGCTACAATTTGCCTTCCTTTTTTGAAAGGTGGACTATATGGATGAAATAAAGAAGGAACAAGAAGAGCATACAGAAGAGCTTCCTATGGTGGATGAAGTTGTGTGGCATAGAGAAGACGAAGAAGATTCTTTGGACAAACCAATTGAAAAAGAAGTGCGTATGACACCAATTACAGCGGATGAACCAATAGAAGAAACGCAACCAAAGAAACAAGATGATAAAGAAGATGTTGTTCAAAAGGAAAAACAAGCACCAAAGAAATACAACAAAAAAATATGGATAATCATATGCTTTATTGTGGTGGCGATTGTGTTGATTTGTTGTGGCGTTTATTTTTTTAACAACTATCAAAAAGAACAAGCCGCAAAACAAGCTGCTTATCAAAAAGTCTATGACCAATTAAAAGTGACTTTCAAAGAAGATGAAAAAGATTCTGATGGAAATGAAGTAGATTATACAATTTATGAGTATGGTGAACAAGCGAGAAATCCTCTGGATATTGTGGATACACATTATGGTGATGTGACGTGCGTTCCTGAAACAATTGATACTTCGAAAGTTGGAACTGTTAAATTAACTTATACAGCTACAATGCAAGATAGTTATGGAGAAACAGTTACAAGAGATTTTACGTTAGATGTCACAGTTCATGATACACAATCTCCAACCATCGAGTTGAATGATAGTTCCATTACGATTACAGAAGGAGATGCATTTGATGCAGGAAGTAATATCAAAAGTGTTTCGGACGTGATTGATGGAAATTTAGAATATGTTGAATCCGAACCTGAGAAATCAGATACAAACGCACCATATTATGAAAATGGTTGGTATACATATACAAGTGACGTAGATACAGAAGTACCAGGAAAATACACAGTGCGTATCAAAGCTACGGATATCAATGGAAATTCTACAGATTTAGCTTATCAAGTTACGGTGAAGAAAAAAGATCCTACATCTTTTATGACAATTTCAACAACGACATGCACGAAGGTTTTAGAACAATTATCTTCCGAAGATAGCAATTCTAGTGAAGTTGGAAAATGGGAAGATTTAAATGGATATTTAGGAACTATTTTGTATCAATCAGAACAATATACTTCACAAGACGAAATGATGAAGGATGGAAAAGAGTACCTTTCTAACCATTTTGACGAATTGACAAAAAACAAAGATGCGAAACAAATTCCTGTTCTAGGAAGTATTACAGTAGAGGCAAAAGAAGCAACAGTTTATTACATGGAAGCGTTAGATGATGATGGAAATATCATGTATTATTTCTACGCAATTGTGTAAAAATTGAAAGAAAGTGATTTGAATCACAAGTTATCGCTTGTCAGAAGAGTTATTCAAGACTAAAATAGAAGTACCAAAATATAGGAGGAATCGTAAATATTATGGCATTAGTTTCTGCAAAAGAAATGGTTGAAAAGGCTCACGAAGGACATTACGCTATCCCAGCCTTCAACATCAACAACTTAGAATGGACAAAAGCTGTACTTGCTGGTGTGCAAGAAGCTAAGTCTCCAACAATCTTACAAGTATCTGAAGGTGCTGGTAAGTACATGGGCGGATTTAAGACAGTCGCTGACATGGTTCGTGATTTATATGAATCAATGGGAATCACAGTTCCAGTAGCACTTCACTTAGACCATGGTACATATGAAGGAGCAAAGGCTTGTATCGAAGTTGGATTCACATCTGTTATGTTTGATGGATCTCATTATGACTTTGATGAAAACGTTGAAAAGTCCAAGGACATTATTAACTTAGCTCATTCAAAGGGAATCTCAGTTGAATGTGAAGTTGGTGGTATCGGTGGTACAGAAGATGGTGTAACATCTAATGGTGAACTTGCTGATCCAAAAGAATGTGCTGAAATCGCTGCATTAGGCGTTGATTTCTTAGCTGCTGGTATTGGTAACATCCATGGTGTATATCCTGAAGACTGGAAGGGATTAAACTTCGACAGACTACAAGAAATCGATACAGCTGTTGAAGGAAAACCATTAGTATTACATGGTGGTTCTGGTATTCCATTTGAACAAGTTCATAAGGCTGTTACATTAGGTGTATCTAAAGTTAACATCAACACAGAACTTCAATTAGAATTTGCTGCAGCTACACGTGCATACATAGAAGCTGGCAAGGATAAAGAAGGTAAGGGATATGATCCTCGTAAACTTCTAAAGCCAGGTACAGATGCTGTAACGAAGAAGGTTGTAGAACTTTGCGAAGCATTTGGTTCTGCTAACAAGGCTTAATCAAAAACAAGCATGAGGAAATCTTAGGATTTCCTTTTTCTATGTGTAAAATCAATGACGTAATAAAAGTGTTATGTGAATGTGTATTACATAGCACTTTTTTAATTAAAAAATAACAAAAATTTGTATGAAAATGATATTTTCAAATAGAGAAAACCGCAAAAAATATAACAATCATGCATGAGAATATAATATTTATGATACTTTTTCTTGTAAATTGACAATTTCACACAATATTGCGTGAATTGTGTGAAATTAAGTTTCATTATGTGTTTTTTGTGTTGAAAGCGTTTACTTTGTGAGGCAAAATATTCACGTAGAAAGGAATTTGTATAATATGAAAGACAAATTTATGAATGGCCTTCTTACTCTTGCAGGTAAGATGCAGTCAAACAAAGTCCTATCAGCAATCAAGGACTCATTTATTGACAACATGCCAGTCGTCATCTGGGGTGCAT